>JBAVJG010000134.1:0-8423 GCA_049687655.1 Anaerolineales bacterium
GGAACAGGTACATGGTGCTGGCCAGGATGTAGGTGTTGATGGCCATGAAATCCCACATCAACGGGGAATGGAAGTCCGGCCAGATCATGCGCTCGTTCGGGTACGGGATCAACCAGTAGAAGCGCCAGACGCGACCCAGGTGCATGAAGATACTCATGCCAGCCTGGATCAGACCGAAGGTCGTCATCAGTTCCGCTGCGCGGGTGAACGGGCGTCGAACTTCAACTTTCATCACACGCAGGATGGCTGAAATGAAAGTTCCGGCATGGCTGATACCGATCCAGAACACTGTATTGACCAGGAAGATCCCCCAGTATGCCGGGCGGTTCACGCCCGCTACCCCCAGGCCATTCGCGATCATGTAACCCCAGGCCCACACAAGGCAGGTCAGTACCAGGATGGCCAGGATGATCGTTACCACCCAGAATTTCCAGTCGGTGGAGCGCATCGATTCCAAAGCCAGCGCATTCATCTCACCGCGCGGCTTGGGATCGAACATCAACTGCTCACGAAGGTCTTCCTGTTCCTCTTCGTGGGCGGGATGCATAGCACTAGCTGTTGCGGTCATTCGGCGAACCTCCCTTCAAATAGGTGACACGCGGCAGGGTGCCAAGGTCTTCGAGCAATTTGAAACCGCGTTCATTGCGTGCCGTTTTGCTGACGCGGCTTTCGGGATCATCAACACGACCGAAAATGATCGCATCTGCCGGGCAGGCTTGCGCGCAGGCTGGGACCATCTCGCCGTCTTCGACCTCGCGGCCTTCGGATTTGGCCTGGTCTTCCACGCGGTGGATGCGCTGGATGCAGAAGGTGCACTTCTCCATCACTCCCATGCGGCGGACAGTCACATCCGGGTTGAGCTGGTTGTTCAACGGTTCCGGACGCTCATAATCTCGCCAATTGAAAGTACGCACTTGATAAGGACAGTTGTTGGCGCAATAGCGCGTCCCTACGCAGCGGTTATACACTTGCAAGTTGAGATCTTCCGAAGCGCTGTGTACGGACGCATACACCGGGCAGACCGGTTCGCAGGGCGCATGGCCACATTGCTGGCACAATACAGGCTGGAATTCGGTTTCCACTTCGGGATATTCCCCTTCCCAGAAGCGTTCGATGTGGATCCAGTGCATGGCGCGGCCATAAGCCAGATCCTCCTCGCCCACAAACGACAGGTTGTTTTCCATCGCGCAGGCAGCCACACAGGCCTGGCAGCCGGTGCACAGGTCTTGATCGATGACCATGCCCCATTTCCCCTCGGCCTCTTCCGCAATTGCGCCTTTCGCGCCGACTTCATTCAAATCAGTGAACTTCATTCGTCACTCCTAATGCTCTTCCAAACCTTCACCATACACGCCCATCTTACTTTCAAAGCGGGCTAATTCGCGCCTGCTGCCGATCTTCTTGATGCTCACCTTCATCGCGGCAAAAGCTAGGTCACCAGCTTCGTTGTAGGCCAGACTGAATAGATCGGCGGGATTGACTCCGCGCCCTTCAGCATAACGCCCATAAGCGGTATGCCCTTGCCCGAAAGGTATCGCGATCGTATCGGGGCGAATTGCAGGATACCGATAAACCGACACCTCAACCACCCCGGCCGGGGAGGTGATCTGCACAACGTCGTCGTTTTCGATACCGAGTTCGTTGGCGGTTTCAGGGTTCATCTCAACCCAGGTATTCCATGTGACCGATGTGGTCGGGTCGGGAACTTCTTGCAGCCAGGGTTTGTTGGCGCCCGCTTCCGCCATCACCGGCGAGACAAAGGGGAGCAATATGAATTCACCCTCCCCCTCAAAAACCGGGACCTCTACATTCACTTGCCTGTTCAAGGCATTCGCTGCGGGCGTCGCCAAGTCTGGCTCGGTAGCCCACCAGCCGCCGAATTGTTGGAAGTAGGCGGTGAAAGCGTTGATCTCGTCCGCATTGAAATTAGCGGCTTTCCGCTCTATCAGCGGTTGAATCTTGTTCTGAATAAATGCAACTTCATCCTGATACGGTAGCACCGAGGCCGGATTGCCACCCGCAGCAGATGCTGCCGCCAGCAATACATCGGCTGTTGCGCGCGTGTTGTAAAACGGCACCACTACCGGCTGCGCGCCCGAAAGCGTGGACTGCGAAATCCCGGCAGCGATACGCTGGTACCCCCACGATTCCAGGCCATGATGGTCGGGGAAGATGTAATCCGACTGCATGGCGGTCTCATCCGGGAATGTGGCAAACGAGATGACCAGCGGCACGTTCTGCAACGCGTCTTCAAATCCCAGCGCTTTTGGCAATTCGAAGACCGGGTTGACGCCGTGAATGAACAAGGTTTTGATCTCGCCTGCATTCATCTTATTAACGAAATCAGTCATTTCCTGCATGTTGGCCGGGCGATGATATTCATCTGCAGTCGGGGATATCGGCGAAAATGAAACGCCGCCTTGTTTGCCAAAATTGTCCATCAGCGCATTCAGTGCTAATACGGCTTCGGCGGAACCCAATCCGTTGGACTGGCCCAGGGCCGCGCCACCCGGAATCGCCAGCGGACGCTCGGCCTCGAAGAAGAGCGTTGCCAGATGATCAAGCGTTTCCATGGAAACGCCCGAAGCGTCGGAAGCGGCCTGGACATCTACATTGGCGAAAGTTTGGGGCAGAGACGGACCACGTTTCTCAGCCACGAGTCGGCCCAGAGCTATGGCAACCAGGCCCTCGGTCCCGGCTTGAAGCGGGATCCATTCGTCCGCATTGGCAGCCGTCTGAGACATGCGCGCCTCGAATTGCACCAGGTAGCCACGTCCCCCGGCTCTTCCGCGTCGCATTCTGGAATATTGACGGGTAAAGGCCACAGGCGAAAGCCAGGTCTCGAGGAAGTTCGCTCCAAATGAGAAGGTCATGTCGGCATTAGAGATGTCGAAAAAGGGCAGACTCTCCTGTCCGAGCAGGTTCTCAGCTGCCTTGCCCAGAGTAGCACGTGATTCGAACATCCCCAGCGCGCTGTAGCGGACGGGTGCAGGTGCGCCTATAGCTGCCGTCAGGTCGCTGGCCAGGTCGAAGAGATGGTCGGGGACCAGCCCCATCAAGAAGGCAATGCCAGCCGGGTCAGTGTTCTGGAGCGCATCAGCTACAACGCTGATGGCCGCATCCCAATCCATATTGGAGAAATTCCCAGACCCACGCGCCGATTGCTGGGTCGGGTCAGTATTACGGTCGGGGTTGTACAGGCCTTGCAGGGTGGCCTGTCCGCGAGCGCAGGTTTTTCCCAGGTTAACGGGATGATTCTTGTTGCCTTCGGTCTTAAGCGCTCGCCCTTGAAAAGTGCGCACCACCAGCCCGCAGCCTGCGGAGCACTCGCGGCATGTCGTTGCAAAAAAAGTACTTTTTCCATTGAACGTGTATTCCGGCATTTGTGTATATGGCTCACGAACTACATATCGTGAAGCCGGGCCGCAGCCGGTCAGCGCAGCCCCAGTGGCAGCTCCTGCGCCAGCCAGTTTGAGAAAATCACGCCGGGAAATCTTTTTAGTCATTCGTTGTTCCTTTCACCCGGTTAGCACCCGGACATAATGATTGTGATAGATAAAATATCTGTAAGCAAAAGAGTACATAATCAATCAGAATCAACTTGTTCGGGCACTAGTAATGACAGGTTCCACAATCAATCAGTTTGGTTCGCAGTTCAGGATCATCCTGCGAGCGTTCTCTGTGGCATTTCAGGCAGAAACCCATGTTTAGCTCCTGTGGGTTTTCATAAACATCCACCTTGGTCAAATCCCCATGACATTCCTCACAGTTGATCCCTGCCGCAATATGTGGACGATGGTTGTAATGCACAAAATCAGGCACGATCGCCACCGGCACCCATTGGAGCGGCTGGTTATTCTCTACCGCCTGAACTAAGGGTTTCAGTTTTTCGCTGCGTTGTGTTATGGACAGTTGCTGATGACAACCCCAGCACTTAGCCTGGGTCGGCAGGCCAGCCGCTGGTCCGCGTGATGCGCCAGGATGGCAGTACAGGCATTGCACGCCAAAGGCAAGGTGACGTTTATGGGGAAATGGGATTGGCTGCTCCGGCGAGGTCTGTGTCAAGCTGACCCCCCACACGGCCAAGCTGAGCACGATCAGCCCAAAGATCAGCAGACCAATTTTCCCAAGTGGCGAAAAAAGCCAACCAAAGATTCTCTTGATCATGAATGCTCCTACGTTGGTAAAATAGCACGACCTTGTAAAGGTAAATGTTCCTTACAAGGTCAAAATGTCACATAAAGTCGGCGCCATCTTCCTGGCGTACTAAGGCACCGACAATATTGAAAAAGGGGGGTACTGCATACGCAGTCTGACTACTCCGGATAATCATATTTCTTTTAGCTAAGATACAGCAGGTAAATTCCACCGCGACCGGAAAATTATAACGCAAAAGCAAACGAAAGTACATGTACTTGATAAAAATTACCCGATTGGTGAGCGTGATATACTCTGTAAACTGCCAAATGTTATGAGAACAACCTCACCAACCTTCCGCATCACATTTTTAGTTTTGCTGGGAACTGCCATTTTGGTTAGCGGACTGGCGCTCAACCGCCCCTCACCATCGGCTCAAGATGCGACCGCCACCACCACCACTGCGCAAACGGGTACGCTTACTGCGGAAGCGAGGACACGTGAAGACGTAAGTTCAACCGATTGGATCATGTTCATGGCAGTGGTGATTGTCCTGGTCGTGATCGTACCCATCCTGCTCAAACGACAGGCCTGGGCAGCTGGAAAACGAAAATAGAGAACAGTCCCCCAATCGGAGGGACTGTTGTTTTTATTAAACCCTTTTATCGCGCGCCTGCAACTCCTGCGGCAGCAGGCTGGCATAAATAAACTCATGCGTTGGCACGGGCAGGCTCAATTTACGCCCCATGCGTACCAGCGCGCCATTCTGCGCTTCCAGTTCAGATGGGTTGCCTTCCATCACATCTTTTTGCATGGAAGCCGTCATTCCCTCGGGCAGCTTATCGATCCTTTCCATAATTACATCGGCGATGTTATTCGCCAGGGGGACATCCCGCTTTTCGCCCACCTTTAATGCTTCCTTTAAGGTCGCCTCCAGCATGGCGCGCGTCTCGGGGAGAGACCGGTAAATGCCTACGGGCTGGCGAGTCACTGCCCCAATCCCGCTTATGGCACAAATAAAAATGAACTTCTCCCACATGGCCACATGGATGTCATCAGGCGCGTTCACTTTAATCTCAGGGATTTTTGCAAAGGTTTTCTGCAAGGCGAGCACGCGCTCGCTTTTCTCATTGTCCAGTTCTCCAAACGTAATGGACGGTTTCATGCCAACGTGTTTGATATGCCCCGGTTCCGCGATGAACGCGCTGATGCGGCATAACCCGCCCAGCACGCATTCGCTTCCAAACGCTGCGGATAACTGCTCCGGCGCTTCGACCCCGTTCAAGACCGGGATGATGATCGTGTTCGTCCCCACCAGCAGTTTCATCTGTTCGATAGCAGCCTCCATCTGCCAGGCTTTGACTGCCACCAGCAGGACGTCTACCGCGCCGACAGAAGCGGGATCATCCGTCGCTTTGGCAGGCTGGACGACGAAATCGCCCTCGATCGAATCGACCTTCAGGCCTGCTTCCCTTATAGCCGCCAGATGCTCCCCCCGGGCAATGAACGTGACATCATGTCCGGCCTGCGCCAGCCGCCCCCCAAAGTACCCCCCAACCCCGCCTGCAGCAAAAATTGCAAATTTCATAAACTCTCCTTTGCTGGTTTCCATACTCCGCTTCGCGGTACTCAACCAGCCTTACTCCAATCCTTTGCTTTCTCAATGCGTTGCCCCAAAGGTGGGTGTGAATAGAACAGGATGACCACCCATTTCTCCGGATCTACTTCGCCCAGATTCTGGTTGGCCAGCCGGGTAAACGCGGACGCAAAGGCTTCGTTTTTGCCGGTCGCTTGCAGGGAGTAATCATCCGCCATGTTCTCGCGCCAGCGCGAAATGGCGTTCTCCAGCGGCATGGTGACCAATCCGTATGCACCCAGGATCAGTCCCAACGCAGGCAGGGCAGCCACGTCCGCGGGGCCGGTAAACCCGAAGGAACCTATCACCCAGTTCAATATCAGAGAGGCCAGATACAAACCGATTGTTGTCGTTAGCGTTCCAAACGCAATCAGTAACGGCAAGTCATTGTGAACGTGATGTCCGAGTTCGTGCGCTAACACGGTTTCAATTTCATCATTGGTGAACTCGTCGACGAGTGTGTCGCCCAGCACGATGCGGCGCGTGTTGCCGATCCCCGTTAATGCGGCATTGGCCGATTTCGTCCGGCGGGACATGTCAAATTTGAAAACACCGCGCACTTTTGTATTGGCTTTTTCTGCCAGCCTGAGCAACCGTTCTTCCAGGTCGGCATGCTCGTCACCCAATGGCACAAATTTATTGAAAATCGGCATGATGAGTACTGGCGCCAGGTTGGATAGCAGCACGCTGAAGACCAGCATCCCACCCGCAGCCCACAGCCACCACAGCTCGCCGGTAATGCGCAGGGCAAGATAGAGCAGTTCGAGCAGGAGCAGGCCGATGGGCGCACCGATCGCCAGGCCTTTTAGACCGTCGATGATCCAATCCTTGAGACTCTGGTTGGACTGGTCAAATCGGTGCGGTAAAACGAATCCGCTGTAATAACTCAACGGCAAAGTCAGGATGGAATAAAGGCCGCCAAATATAGCAGCAAAGCCAGCAACCATGAACCAGGGATTGGGTGAAATGGACGTCAGCCAGTCACGCATGCCAATGGCCCAGCCGAAAAAGAGCCACGCCAGGGCATACAACGCGCTCAGACCGTTGCTCACCAGCCACAGGCGGCGATTGATACGAGCATATTGTTTGGCCTGTTGCTGTCGTTCGGGATCGAGGGTAGTCATTTTAGATGCTCCTCATTCTTTCTCCATGATAGCAGGTTTGTGAACATTTCGGTCTTCTCTTATTCGAGTGCGTAACTCCTAATTATTGAAATGCATTAGTGTGAAGTTATTACGATAGCACACTACCGATAGCACCTTGAAAACCGAGACAATAGCCATATTCGAAAATAGCCTGATGGATATCTGCTTGTAGCTGTCGCCAAAGCTGTTTTGGGCTGAGTTTGCCAGAGTCTTGATTGGCAATAACAAGCAAGCCCCAAACGATCAAGGCGGACAAGATTTGGCGCAGAATACCGACTGGGTCATGCGAAGTGAGATGCTCTAGATTCAGAGTTTGGCGCAGCCAGCGGAAGACGATCTCGATCGTCCAACGGTAACGATACAGCAAGCAGATCTGATCAGCAGACAGGTCGATCAAGCTGGTGAGCAAGGTGATTTCCTGGCCGTTGGTTTGGCGAACGCGCAGCATGCGGAAAAGACGATCCTGGCGGTCTCCGAGATGAACCTGGGTATCTTGCAAGACTTGGTAACCGCTGGAAAGCTCATCTACTGGTGGGATCGGGAGTTCTTTGACGATGTGTGGTTTGATCTTACCCGCCCGCTTGGTGACGAAGTCATTGCCACTCTCGACGATGTCGTGATAGGTGTCGATTTTCCAGTAACCGGCATCAAAAATGTAGATCCGCCCTTCCTGTTCGGCTAAATCCCCCAGCATCGCTTCGAAATAGGGTGAATCATTGCCTGGTTCGGGCGTAAACAGGATCCGTTTGAAATCGCCACGCTCGCCGTCAATGCACAGTTGCATTTTCATCCCTGCCGTGTCTTCATGCTTGCCAGGTGCCCATTTGCTCAGTTTGGGTGGGAGTTTCAACGTGGTGGCATCGAACAACTCTGTGCGGTGTAACAAGCCGACGATCCCTTGCCAGGTCTGCTTGTCCAACACGCGTAGCTTGCGAGCAGGCAGACTTTCGACTGCGGTCATGACGGCCTGCATCATCGCCAGAAATGGTTCTAACGGTCGGTTGCGGTTCGCCTGGGCCAGGCCGGAAACGCTGATCTCCACTCCGGCACCATTGGCATGAAATAAGACATCGTTTTCAGCCGCATATTGATGATCTCGGGTGCTGCGATAGGCTGTCACTTGCATCAACACCAGTCCGCGAAGATGTTGCTCAAAGTTCAATTTACGGGCATGCCAATCATAGTCGAATTGTTCCGCCACCTCTTGCCGTTTGGCCAGTACGCCCTTGCCGTTGAGAAATTCTCTCATTCGTTTTGGGTTGGCTAGATCTCGATATTCATTTTTTAATTTGCTCATCCTGTCCTTCAGCTTCCGATTTGTTTTCTCTTATCATAGCAAATCGTTTGCTAAAGGCCAGAAAATAACTTCACATTATTGATTAAGATTGATAACTCTCTCGAAATCCCGAGCATATCTTTCGGAAAGAAATTAAGCCTTTACTGTGACAATCAACCCCATCGCCCGCAGCATCTCTTCGTTGTTGGAAAACTTGAATTCCTCCACC
>JBAVJG010000135.1:0-2144 GCA_049687655.1 Anaerolineales bacterium
CCCGGTTCCGTCTGGGACGTGCTACACGACGGCGCAAACCGCGCGCGTACTATCGCCGAGGGTGTGATGGAAGAAGTGCGCGCGGCGATCGGCTTGCCAGAATAACAAGGATTAGCCGCGAAGAGCGCGAAGGGCGTAAAGAAAAAGAAATTCTTTTGGAGTTCTTAGCGTGCTTTGTGGTTCAATAAGGGTGTTGGTAAATTCCCGTGAGAGTGTTACTACAACGAGTTAGCTCAGGCAAAGTCACTGTCGATGACCAGACCATCGCCCAGATCGGGCACGGACTGGTCATTCTGCTAGGCATCGGTCATGATGATGGGGAGGAGCAGGCCGTATACCTGGCCGAAAAGATCGCCAACTTGCGCATCTTCGAAGATGCGCAAGGCAAGACCAACCTGTCGATTTTGGATGTGGGTGGCGAGGCCATCGTGGTCTCGCAGTTTACACTTTATGCTGATACCCGCAAGGGACGGAGACCCTCTTTTGTCTATGCAGGAGCCCCGGCGAAGGCCGAACCATTGGTCGAGCGATTCGCGGAACTGTTGCGCGGGCACGGTATCCCGACCCAAACCGGTCAGTTCGGTGCGCACATGTTGGTGGAGATCCACAATGATGGTCCGGTCACGATCTGGCTGGAGAGGTGAAAAAGCACGGTTTTCTCATGCGCGTTTTTCAACAGTTTTTGGTCTGGCGGCCAATTTCGTGGTTAATGGCGCGCCTGTTACACCATGCGGACGCACTTCTGCTGCGCCTGAGCGGCGGCAAAATGACCTTCGCGCAGTTATCCGGCTTGCCGATCATTGAATTGACCACTACCGGCGCAAAGACAGGCAAAAAACGCACGCTCCCGCTTACTGGTCTGCCTGATGGCAAAAAGTATGCTCTCATCGCCTCCAATTTTGGACAAAAGAATAACCCTGCCTGGTATTACAACTTGAAAGCTAATCCGGAATGTACTGTCAAGAAAGATGGACAGGTGGGAACATATATTGCCCGCGAAGCCGACCCGCAGGAAAATAAGCATTATTACGATATGGCCATATCGTATTACATTGGTTATGCTGCTTACAAACAGTGGGCCTCCCATCGTGAAATCCCCGTGATGGTGTTGGAACCTAAAAGGTAACATCCCCTTTCCACAAACTGGCATCTATTTGCACAGCCAGCGCGCCGACCGAAAGCATCGCGTCGGCGCTTACTTTGCTTCCCACACCCCCTGCGCCGATGACTGGCAGATTTGCCTCAACGGCATCCCGTACGGTTAACAAGGCCTGGGGGAACAGCGCCGGTCCGTTCAACCTGCCAGCGGTTAGTTGTCTATCGTCTGTCTTCAACATCCCCCGTGGTGCTGCCAAACTGATCGCCGCTGCACCCTCTTGAATGACACGCGGTCCCAGCAAAAGCACCTGCTCAACCGGCAGGCTGACAATCAGAGGCAGTTCACCCAACGACATTTCGATCGTCAGCAGGATGATGTCATCAGCCAGTAAAGGGGCGAAACCAAGTTCCACGGCAGCGATGTTTTCCAACTCCTCCAGCAATTGCACCATGCGCATGGTCTCATCCGGGCGGTCGGCCATCAGGTGGACAATGACGGGCAGGCGCGAATCCGTCCAGCGGCGGGTGTATTTCTTGATGGCAGCATTCAGGCCGGGGTTGGGTAGTCCGGTGTGCAACAGAAATCCGCCTGGGTATTCGGCCAGGGCTGGTTTAGCGGTCGGCAGGCGCGGGCGTAGTGAGAGCGGATTGGTTACAAACGCGCCGAAAGAATCCCAGGGGACAGGCGCGCGGAAGTCCGGCGCGAACCCGAGAGTCCCGGCAGCGTTCATATAGGGAGAAGAAAAGGTCAGGTCTTGTTTGAACATGGGTTTAGCCTCTATCAGAAAATGCTCGAACCCCATACCCTATGTATGGTATCCCTCGATAGTGAGAAAGGTGCCCCGCATGGGATACGCCGCCTTGAGCGGATTAAATGATAACCCCTCTCCGGTGTTTGAAGAGGGGCATTTTTGAAATTATTAAGATTGATAACTCTCTCGAAATCCCGAGCATATCTTTCGGAAAGAAATTAAGCCTTTACTGTGACAATCAACCCCATCGCCCGCAGCATCTCTTCGTTGTTGGAAAACTTGAATTCCTCCACC
>JBAVJG010000136.1:0-4913 GCA_049687655.1 Anaerolineales bacterium
CGCGATGGCATCGTCGTCATCCCCAAGAAAACTGAGATTCCCGCAGGCACGCGCATTACACCAGAATAGCAGAAGTGCGTCGCCCTTCACATGCAAAGGATATTATCAAAACTTGGCTCATGTATCAAAAGAGTGCAGAGAGACAACAGCAGCTATAAAAGCAGGTGAAACTCGTTTCAGATTTCTTCGGAATTCTGCCATTGCGACATAACCACTCAAATAACGCTTATGAACACCTTTGAAAGGTCGCAGAAAATTACGCACATCCGTCCACATGCCTTCAGCAGTGTTGATGTGAACTTCACGAATGCCATCCCCGTCATCATCCCGTGCCCATTCGCGTTTGGCATGACAAACGGTTGAATGTTCTCGAATGATGTGATTGTATGATCTCCATTCATCCGTATAACAGATCGTCTTCTGCAATGTGAAACGATGAACGTGTGCTTCCAATGTCTTTCGATCTGTGTTATGGATTACCCGTAGACGCACTTGTCCGCTTTCCCGTCCGACTGTACCAACAATCGGCGGGCGATCATTGTCGTAGGTTCCATGACCGCGTTTTTTATTGGCGCGTCTGCGTGGCGGATCTGTCGGATCAATGTGAAGATCACCTTTTTTCCCCCGCATTCTGGAACATTTCATCGGTTTCAGAATGTCGGTCAGGAAGAGGCACTTGTGGTTGTTCAAGTACTGCGTTTCTTTGTATCTCATGGCGTAGGGCTAAAGCCTGCTGATAGCTTATCTCCAATTCAGATGCCAACATTTTTGTGCTTTCACCTTTGCAAACCCCTCGCATAAACAAAACGACTTGCATTGGATTGAGATGCCGTTGCTGGAAAACCGTACCCGTATACAGGTTGTAGGTTGTGTGACAAGTTCGACAACGATAAACCGTTAGCTGACTCCGTCTGGTTTTACGAAAGGTACGTGCTTGGCTAATTGGTGCTCCACAAGCTGGACACTTGAAATCATCCTGATGAAAGTATTTCGTAATCCAAGCGACACTGCGTTCGTAATCTAACAATTCTGTGATCGGAAATTCCATACAATAAGCTTACCAGAACACGCACACTTTTCATAGATGAGCCAATACTGAAATATTAAATTCGGGGTGAGTAACGTTTTACGCCCTGATCATGATCAGCAGCATCTTGAATTGACCGGGTGCCTTGACGGCGTGCGGCTCGTCCGCGGGCATGATGATGGCATCTCCGGACTTCAGTTGAAAAGATTTGCCTGAGATGATGATCTCTGCTTCGCCCTCCACCACGTGCGCAAGCGCATCGAACGGGGCGGTGTGCTCGCTCAGTTCCTGGCCTGCATCAAAAGCGAACAGGGTCACGTTGCCTGCCTCCGCTTTGGTGATCTGGCGGCTGACAACGGAGCCGGTCTGGTAGCTGACCATCTCAGCCAGGTTGAGTATTTCGGCTTTTGGGGCTGTGGACATTGAGTCTCCTTTTTTCACCACAGATAAACACGGATGAACTTATGTTGGTTGATAAATAGATTCCTTCTGAGCTTATCAACCACTATCCATTTATCTGTGTTCATCCGTAGTGAACTATTCTTTACGGTTTTTCCAAACCATGCGCTTCGAGCAGGGTTTCGTTTTCCATCAATTCTGACGTCAAGCCGTCGGCCACGATTTTACCTTCATCCATGATGACCATACGCGGGAAAAGCTCGCGCACCATCAACAAGTCGTGCGATGAGATTAGCATAGTGATAGGCAGGTCGCGCAGCAGGTTGATCAGGCTGCGTCGGGCGCGCGGGTCGAGTCCCGCTGAGGGCTCGTCCAGCACCAGGATGTGCGGACGCATGGACAAAACAGTCGCGATGGCGATGCGCTTCTTCTCGCCCACGCTCAGGTGATGCGACAGGCGGTCGCGGTAGTCACACATGTGCACCATCTCCAGCGCCTCGTCCACACGCGCGCGTACTTCGTTTTCGGGTAGTCCCATATGGAGCGGACCAAAGGCCACATCCTCGAACACCGTCGGGGAGAAAAGTTGGTCGTCCGGGCTCTGGAACACGAGTCCCACCATTGCGCGGATGGCAGGCAGATTGTCCGGTTCGATGCGCATCCCGGCGATGCTCATCTCACCCTCGCCCGCCAGGATCCCATTCAGGTGCAGCATCAGCGTGCTCTTTCCCGCACCGTTCGGCCCTACCAGCGCCACTTTGTCACCTTCGCACAACTTCAGCGACACATCTCTCAGCGCCACATGTCCATCGGGGTAATGGAAGTGCAGATTTTCAACTGATAGCACATCGCCATCACAACCCTTTAGGGATGGCATAGTAATAGGCGTAGTCTTATGGGTAACGGGCATTAGAACCGTCCTGTGAGTTGTAAAAATAGAATGATGACGATGGACAGCGCGGCGAAAACCCAGTCGCTGTTCCTCATGACATGCGGGTTGAGCGTGCGCAGTTGGCCGGTGTAACCGCGCGCCAGCATGGCGTTGTAGATGCGGTCGGAGCGCTCGTAACTGCGCAGGAAAAGTTGACCGGCCATATTACCGGTGACACGTGCGCGCCAGGCAACGCTTCTTCCCGACTTCAAGCCTGCCACCGTTGCACTACGCGATTGCCGCGCCCGGAGCAGGCGCATGACTTCGTCCGTCAGCACGAACAGGTAACGATACAAAAAAGAGACGATGGTGGTCAAAACGGCCGGAACACGCAGATGCTCGAAGGCGTGGATCATGTCCGGGAAGCGCGTGGTGGCTACCAACAAAATGGCAGCCTGCACCGACAGCCAGGATCGCAGGATGATGGTACCGAATTTGATCAGGCCGTAATCGGTGGGGATGAGCGTCAGCGGGCCGATGGACCAATCCCCCAGCGGGTTCCCCAATGGTGAGAAAATGGCCGAAAACGCCGCCAGCGCAAACGGCAACGCGATGAACGAGCGCCGGAAGGTAAAGTCCACACCCAAAGTTGATATATGGTTGGCCCACAGTAAAACAATCCAGGTTAGGCCAAAGGCGGCCCAGGCGCCGTCTGGCAGCAGCGCGTTAGACAGGATGAACAGCACCGTCACCACCACCTTGACGCGCGGGTCGAGGCGGTGCAGGCGGCTATCGGCTTCGTGGAAGCGGTCGAAGGCGTCGGCGTGCATTACCGGTGCTGATGCACTTTCTTGCGCCTGAGCAGGCCGCCGATGACAACTACCAGACCCAACACAACCAGCGCACCAACCACGCCAGCTATAACAGTGGAGAGCGCGGTCTCGCCCAGGAAGGGCACAGTGTAACCCGGCAGAACCTGATAGGAAGCAGATTGTCCGAGATGCAGGAAGCCCATGTCTTCTGCCACGCGCTCGAGGCCATCCGGAGAGGCTGAAGCCATTGGGGAGAGCAAGACAGCGAAGAGCGAAACAACTACGCCTGCAAAGATCCATCCACGCCCGCCTTTGGCAGAGACAGCTTTCTCATTCAACAGGTCGGGGCGGGTTTGCTCGATAAAGGAGAGCGCCGTTACGGTAATGATGGCTTCGCCAATGCCAATCAACACATGCACGCCCAGCATGGCCGGGACAACGATCTGCAATGTGGTCGTGCCGCTCAGCCACAACTGCAAAGCAGCGACCAGCGCGGAGGCAAGTACAGCCAACCAGGCAGCCACGCCGGCTACAGCCAGACGCGTTCCTTTGTTGCGTCCCAGCACACTTCGATACAGGCCAAAGCCGATCATGGCGGTTAGCAGGCCCATGTTGAAGATGTTAGCGCCCATCACCAGCAGGCCGCCGTCCTGGAAGAGCAATCCCTGCACGGCAATGACAGCGGTCATGACCAGAATCCCGGCCCAGGGTCCCAGCACGATGGCTGCCAGCGCGCCGCCTAAAAAGTGACCGGACGTGCCGCCCGCTACCGGGAAGTTGAGCATCTGCGCAGCGAAGATGAAGGCGGCCATGATGCCCATTAGCGGGACTTGTTTTTCACCCAACGATTTGTTGGTTTTGGAGATGGCGATACTGACCATGACTATAGTGATACCCCAGAAAATCAGGGATATCACCAGGGTTAGGAATCCATCGGGGATGTGAAGGGGGGTAGGAGAAAGTAACATATGAGCCTCCTGAATCTACTCTTCTTGACAACTCGGGCATAGTCCGAAGAAAGTTACATGACTATCAATGGAACGAAATCCGCTACTGGATTCCAGTTCCTCATAAATTTTTTCCAAAGGCGCGTGGTCAATCTGGATCTCACCACCACACTTGCGACAGATCAGGTGATGGTGGTCTTGTTGGGCAATCTCATAGACCAGATGCCCGCCCCAGAGGGAGGCGGAGTGAACCAAACCATTTTCGCAGAGAAAATCCAGCGTGCGGTAAACGGTGGCCTCTGTCAGGCCGGGTAAGGCTTTTTTAGAATGCGCAAACACCTCGGCCGGCGATAGATGCGTGCCTTCGTGGTGGAGCACATGTAAAATTGCCATCCGCTGGGGCGTCATGCGGAATCCGCGAGCTCTTAATTCAGAAGTGTATTGGTCAGTGCAGCTCATAAAATCCTTATTGCGAAAAGTATCAATAACATATTATATCAAGAAGATATGGCAGTGGCTATTCTTACGGAAAAAGAACAAAGATAGGACTTACGCAATGAGGTAAGTCCTATCTTATTAAAAAACCGCTCAACATCATCTGTTGGCGGTTTCTTTAGAATTGATGACCGACCAGGGACTCGAACCCTGAACCCATTGATTAAGAGTCAATTGCTCTGCCAGTTGAGCTAGTCGGCCAATGGTGCGGGGGGTATTATACCGCAAAGGGAGAGGGAGTCAACAAAGTTTTGCGCGTACGAAGCGGGCAAAGCCGGGACCAACTCTTAGTACAGATTCTTCCAATCGCAACCCCGCCCGGGACAATAAATCCCGGGTTTCGTCCTCTGTCCAGCGGAAGT
>JBAVJG010000137.1:0-4361 GCA_049687655.1 Anaerolineales bacterium
GCTGCTAGCGATGGACCTAATAGAGCACGGACACTGGAAGGGCGTCGGTGTACTTGGGCCAGAAGCCTTCGATCCGCTTCCATTCATGGACCGAATGGCTGAGTATAGCTTCCCGTACGGGATCAAAGAGATGTAGTTCGTTCCGGAACGTGGGTCTAAGCGAGAGATTTGCGTTCCGGAAATTTCTGGAGTTTGTGATGAAAGTACTGTTAGTAGGTGCTGGGGGTGTCGGGGAAGCCATTGCGGTAATGGCAAATACACGACCATGGCTGGAAAAAATGGTTCTGGCGGACTACAGCCTTGAGCGTGCAAGGGAAGTACAGTCGAAACTGATTGACATCGAAAAGTTTCCTGTCGAGCATGTGGATGCCAGCGATGTCAACCGTATTCTTGAAATTGCGCGTAAGCATCAGGTTGATTTGTTGATGAATGCCGTCAATGTAAATTTTGTCCTAACCCTGTTTGAAGCTGCATATCAGGCTGGGTGCATCTATATGGATATGGCCATGCATGGCCTGGGTGCCGATATGGGTAAAGATGAATTTGCCGTACACGATAAATGGGCTGAAAAAGGTTTGCTAGCCATTCGCGCCACCGGGGCCGACCCGGGCATGTCGGATGTGTTCGCGCGCTATGCCCAGGACCACCTTTTCGATGAAATTGAAGAAATCGGCGTACGCGATGGCGCCACACTGACGATTGAAGGTTATCCTTTTGCCTCCACTTTTTCGGTTTCCGATACGCTGGAAGAATGTACTGCGCCGGCTATCATCTATGAAGCTGAGAAGGGCATCTTCTCCGTCGAACCGTTTACCGAACCGGAAACCTTCAATTTTCCCGAAGGAATTGGCCCGCTGGAATGTGTCAACGTGGAGCACGAGGAAGTTGTACTAATTCCTCGTTGGATCAAAGCAAAGCGCGTGACATTCAAGTACGCCCTGGATAAAGACTTCATTGGCGTCATACAGACTCTGGCGATGCTGGGTTTACATAGCAAAGAGAAGATAGATGTCAAAGGGGTCCGGGTTGCGCCTGCGGATGTGGTAGCTGCCTGCCTGCCGGACCCGGCTGAACTTGGCGAGCATATGCAGGGCAAGACCTGTGTCGGTACATGGGTGAAAGGCACAAAGGATGGGAAGCCGCGCCAGGTGTATCTCTACCAGAGCACCGACCACGCCTTCTGCATGCAGAAATATGGCTGTCAAGCCGTTTCCTGGCAAACGGGTGTCAATCCGGTTATCGTGATGGAACTGCTAGCAGAAAAGAAATGGCAAGGGAAGGGCGTGCTGGCTTGTGAAGCCTTCGATGCCAAACCCTATCTGGGTAAAATGGCTGATTACGATCTTCCTTATGGCATGTTAGAAATGTAACCCACCTTGCCAATAAAATCATAACACTCGTATAATTGAATCAGTATAATGAAGAAAACCCTGAAGGAGGATCCCATGCCTTACGGTTATAACGGAAAAATTTTACACGTTGATTTGACTAACGGCACGTTGGACGTTGAAACGCCGGAAGAAAACCTTTATCGCAAATACCTGGGTGGTTCAGCGATGGGGATGCATTACATCCTGCGCGAAATGCCCAAAGGTGCAGATCCACTTGGTCCGGAAAATGTCCTGACCCTGATGGCCGGTGTGACTACCGGCGCGCCCATTTCAGGCCAGAGTCGCATCAATGCCAACGCAAAGTCACCGATCAGCGGGGGCATCGGGGATGGGCAGGGTGGTGGATTCTTCCCGGCAGAGCTCAAGTTTGCTGGTTTCGACGGGATCGTAATTAAAGGAAAGTCGCCAAAGCCCGTCTATCTCTCGATCATCGGGGGCAAGCCCGAGCTTCGTGACGCTGCGCATCTGATGGGCAAGATCACTGGCGAAGTGGACAACATCCTTAAAGAAGAACTGGGCGACACAAAGGTTGAAATCCTGCAACATGGGCCCGGCGCAGAAAACGGCGTGATTTTCTCCAGCATCGTCAGTATGTCCAATCGTCATGTAGGACGCACAGGGATGGGCGCTGTCATGGCGAGTAAGAATCTCAAAGCTGTTGTTGTTCGCGGAACCAAGAAACCGGAGATATTCGACAGCAAGGCTCTGGTCGCTTTAAACCGCATGGGACCAAAAATCCTGCCCGATAATCCGGACATGCCCGGCCTTGCCAACGATGGGACTGCCACCGTTGTCATGTTCAATAACGCCATCGGTACACTGCCGACCCACAACTACAACGAAGGCCAGTTTGAATTTGCGGATGATATCAGCGGCGAACGCATGTCAGAGACCATCCTTAAGGAACGTGACACCTGCTATGCCTGTGTGGTGCGCTGTAAGCGTGTTGTGGAAATAACGGAGGGGAAACACAAAGTCGACCCGTATTACGGCGGTCCGGAATACGAAACTTTGGGTACTTTCGGTTCCTACTGTGGAATCAAAGATCAGGCTGCTATTGCTTTTGCCAACCAGGTTTGTAACCAGTATGGCGTGGACACAATTGCCTGCGGCGCAACCATCGCTTTTGCGATGGAGTGTTATGAAAACGGTGTTATCACCGACGAACAGACCGGTGGCATCGAGCTCAAGTTTGGAGACCCGGATGCTATGCTGTCCGCTCTGGATGCCATCGTCAAGAACGAAGGCCCATTGGGGGCGGTGCTCTCACAGGGCTCCGAACGGGCTGCCAAAGCCTGGGGCAACGGCGCGGACGAGTTCCTGATCACCAGCAAGGGCGCGGAAGCTCCGGCGCACATGCCGCATGCCAAGCGTTCGCTAGGCCTGATTTACGCGGTCAACCCGTTTGGCGCTGACCACCAATCCAGCGAACATGACCCGTATTATGAAGAGGGCGTGGAAGATCTCAATCTGAACCGCTTGAAGATGATTGGCTTGAGCGACCCGCAGCCGGCCTATAGCCTGACGCCCGAAAAGGTACGCTTTGCCTACAACAGCCAGTTGTTCTTCAGCATGACTGACGCGGCTGAATTGTGCCAGTTTGTCTATGGTCCAGCCTGGACATTGTACGGGCCTCAAGAAACTGCGGATATGATCGGTGCGGTCACTGGCTGGGATGTGACGGTGGACGAGTTACAGGCAGTCGGTGCTCGTCGTCTGAACCTGTTCCGGGTCTTCAACGCACGAGAAGGATTTGGTCGCAAGGATGACAAATTGCCAAAGAAATTCTTCAAGGCCTTGAAAGGGACCGGCCCAACGTCCGGTTTCGCTCTGACGCACGAAGAGATTGATTCTGCTATCGACGAATACTACCGGCTGGCGGGCTGGACTGCAGACGGAGCCCCGACACCCGAAACGCTCAAACAGCATGATATCGAGTGGGCGGCGGAGTATTTGCCTGTATAGTGATCTGAGAGTGAGAAAAAGGATAGGGCTTCGTTATGAGTCCCTATCCTTTTTTGTTGAAATGTTTTGCAAATAATTTGAAAGCCCGAGCGGGTATACTCAAATATACAAACACGGAGAACCCATGACAGACTTATTTGAAGAAAACTTCCCACACATGTCCCCGGTCTGGTCGCGCATCTTCCCAATCCAATCGGAGCGCGCCGAAGGCTCATATATTTACGGCGAGGATGGCAAAAAATATCTCGATTTTACCTGCGGCATCGGCGTGACCAACACCGGTCACTGTCACCCGAAGGTGGTCGAGGCTATCCGTGAGCAGGCCGGCATGTTCCTGCACGCCCAGGCCAATATCGTTGTCCATAAACCGATGATGCAGTTGATCGAAGAGTTGCGTAAGATTGTTCCACCCAGTATCGATGGCTTCTTCTTCAGCAACTCCGGCGCGGAAGCGGTGGAAGGGGCCATCAAGCTGGCTCGTAACGCTACTGGCAGGCATGGCGTAATTGTCTTCAGCGGTTCTTTCCATGGACGCACCGCCGGAACGATGGCGTTGACCACTTCCAAAACCGCATATAAGATGGGACCGCAGGTGCTGACATCCGGTGTCTATGTCGCGCCGTACCCTTACGCCTATCGGTTGGGCATCAGCGATGAACAGGCCAGCGCGTATGCGCTTGAGGCCCTCGAAGAACTTCTGGTTTCGCAGATTGCTCCCAGTGACGTAGCTGCTATCCTGATCGAACCTATTTTGGGCGAGGGCGGGTACGTCCCGCCGCCAGTGGGTTTCTTGAAGGGCTTGCGGGAAATTTGCAACAAACACGGTATTCTGCTCATCCTCGACGAGGTCCAGTCCGGGTTTGGACGCACGGGCAAATGGTTCGCCTTCGAGCATTACGATGTCGAGCCGGATATCATGACCGTCGCCAAAGGCATCGCCTCCGGTATGCCGCTTTCGGGCGTCTTCAGCAATCTCGACTTGATGAAAAAGTGGCCGGGCGGTTC
>JBAVJG010000138.1:0-6680 GCA_049687655.1 Anaerolineales bacterium
GGTAGCGCATAAGAGCGCATTCCATTCCACCAGTAAAAGGATTGTTGGACGTCCGGAGCCAGGCTGAAGATGACGAACAAAAACAGAACGCCGAGCAGGCTGGAAAGTAGCAGGTCGCGCTTTTCAGTCTCTCCTGAACGCAAGGCAAAGTAACCCGCCGCACTTGTCGAAACGAACCACACGATTAACAAGAAAGGTGCTATTAACGAAAGGCTGTCCGCTCCCCCGATTTTTGCAAGAATCCAATCTACGGCAAAGGCGGAGTAACGCCCGCTCCAGTTAAGCCGCCAAAACCAGATAGAGCGGAACAGTCCGAAATGATCTGCAAAGTACACTGAGCAGAAATCATCTGCGATAAAGCGCGTATAGTTTCCCAGATAGCCATGCATGACCAGCACGCTGGCAGAGAAAATAGCGGACAGTGAAAGCAGCGCCTTTTTCAGCTTACCCATTCCAAAAACAATTAATCCTTCACATCTTTTGAATTTTCAGCATTGTTTTTCTTAAAAACGCCAGTCCGATCTGCCAGGAGATAGACAAAGCCGGAGATCAAACCCAGCCCAACCAGGATATATATCATCGTAAAGATTTTTCCTGTCGGAGTTTGGGGCGAAAAATCGCCGTAGCCAACCGTGGTCAGGGTGATGACAGAGAAATAAAGCGAATCCAGGATGCTCCAGCCTTCAACCCTGGCATAAAACCAGGTGCCCAACGCGAGAAAGCCTGCCACCCAGTAGAACAGACTGCGGAACTCGGGATCTTTCAGTCCGCTCCAGAGGCTGCGCAGGAAACGGAAGAAAAGGATTAGGAATGCGGGCATGGATTCTCTCTAACCGTGGTCAAATCGGAACCTGATAAATCCTTGAAGTAAGTACTCCATCATGAATATGGACATATCTATAATGCGGCGGTGCGAGCAGTTTCAACAGCTCGTCTGTTCTGGCGAAAGGGAACGCCGTCGAGCGCAATCCCAAAATTGGAATGTCTTCGAATTCCTCCTCATACGAAATATGTGTATGCCCGCAAAGAATACCCAGCACCTTCTCCTTCACATCTGGATTTGCAACCACGTCCCAAAACTCATCCAGATTATCTGCCAGGAACTCATCCAGCCAGCGACTGCCGATCTTCTTGACATGCTGGTGACATACGATAACGGACGGTAAGTCTGCACCCAATGCCTGTGCCAGGAACTCACGTGTCTCCGGAAACAAATGCGCCTTTGTTTCCGGTCCCCAATCCATGAATACGAATTGTATGCTTTTGTGATTGAAAGTGAAGTTGTATAAATTTAGGGGCTTTGAGTCAGGGAAAAGATAACGGGTGAACAATTCACGATCATCGTGATTGCCCGGCAGAAAGTACATCGGAAAATCCTGCAAGCCTTCGATATTGACTCTCTGCGGCCCTGGCAACGTTGCAGACGAATTCACGCCAAGCAACTTCAGCGCGCCCTGATAGGTTTCGTCCGTGCATGGATCGACCAGATCCCCGGTTGAGATAATAAAATCTACATTGTCAGCAACATGCTCCCCGATATGCTTCATTACCATGCGTAGCGCGTATCCCGGTGAAAAGCCTTCACGCAATTGCTCTTCAGACTCCAGTAAATGGTGGTCTGTGATTTGGATGAATGAAAAATTTTCCATGGATGCCTAACTTACCTGAACATCGCTCAAGGCCCCGAGCACGGACATCAAGGTTGGATAATCATCGCGCAGCAACGTAATCAACTCCCTGACAGCATTCTCCTTCCAGCTTGTGCTGTCTTTGCCGTGTGCTTTTTCGGCCTGCCCCAAATGTGCTGCCAGCACCTCGCCGATGGGTATATCCGTTGCGCGCAAGATATGTCGAAAGTACCCGAATCTTCCCGCAGAAGTGAATTTTGCTAAATCTTTATCATCGCACAGATAGATGACATCCAGGCTTAACGGCGGACGCGGCGGCAGCAGGTGGAACACTTTGCCATCCTGCTCGTAACCCACTACCAGCACGGACATCTCCACTGGCACGATGCGGCGCTCGCGGTTGTCGCGCATAACCTCGTCGCTGACGTTTTCGGCAGTTACCAGTTGGCGCACCAGCCCGTCATCGTCGATGTGGATGTCGTGGATCAGGCCGTAGACCTGGTAACCGTCCCCCAGCGGGGCACGCACAAGCGCGCCAAAGGCCGGGACGGTCAATTGTGAGACACGGCAGCCGGCGATGAAGCCGGTCGTGCCTGCGCGCAGTAGGCGTCCGATTTCGATTTGAGTCATATTGTCTCCATTTGTATGTCATTGCGAGACGGTGTTTTTCCGTCGAAGCAATCTCCTGTTATACGGAATAAACTACTCGATACGATACACTTGTTTGTGTGGAGATTGCTTCGCAAAGTGCACTCGCAATTACATCATCTGCGTGTTCTTCCCGGTAAATCCTTTGCCGATTTCTTTGCAGATATTTCGTCTAACTCACCATTATTGTTTCGAATTTCAGCTACTAGCATCTGGTCAATTTGGTATTTTTCTTGGTGTGTTACAACTGCTATTTCATGCGCCCGATGAAGTAAATAAGGAAACGGCTTATGGCCTAGGATTTTAGCTTGAACAATCAACATTTTGTGTAATGTATTTAATACATTGAGATCATTTGCTACCCAAAAAGGAATATCCACTCTTACGATAGACGGCTTGTTTTTATCGCCAACGTTTAGGTAAAAGAAGTGGATCGCTAACGAACCTGTATAGGTTTCTACTGATTTTGCTTGTAAGGCGAAAACGGCAGACCTTGCCTCTGCGGGCAAGAACTGACTGAAAAGCCACCTGTCTGTTACACCCAAAAGTGGACGGTGTTTTTTTATACTGTCTAATTTATCTTTAGGGGTGGATGCAATTTCTAACAACCTTGTCACCCAATTTGCGCCTGGTTTATCAACATAACCAGAAGTAATTATGCCGTTTTGCTTTAATGCATCCAGTACATCTAGATAGTCTTGGAGACTTTTCTCGAATTCTGTTCTGTTTTCATTATCTGTCGCACCCCAAAGTTCGAGTTGGCCCTCGGTAAGCGCAACGATGCTTCCCGAAAACTTTTCTGAAATCTCTAGAAGCTTTTTACGTTCCGCAACATCCCTTTGTAATGCGATTTGACTTTCACTAAAGTAAGTGTCATCGAACTCGTCAAGAAAATGCAACTTTGTATCTGTGAAAATTTCTGGGGTTTTTCCTGAACCGATTTGCATGGCAATAGCGCCAACGTTTATTACATAATATTGAACTTGATTGTGTCTGTCTGGAAAAATTTGCGAACCATCTGCAGCGATAAGTGTGGCCTCTTCAACGGAATTAGGTGGTAAAGGGTAGAAAGATGCGAGCGGCTCGTTTAACGGTAATGCACAGCGGATGTTCGGGTCAATTTGTTTAGCAGCAGTTACTATCGAAATCAGCATAACCAACTCAGACGAATATGTATTCAGCAACTCACGTGCTTTGGCACGTCTCTTTTCGAGTGTTTCCTTGCGTTCACGCGCGCCGATGCCAATCTCTTTGATCTTAGTGTAGATTTGCTGGAAGTCGATAGCCATAGTTGTACCTTGAGTGTAGAACAAATGTGCAATTATTTTACCCCATAACCGGATGACTATTCAAGCGCATCTGGGGAACTTTTTTGAAACCCTGTCGTCTATGTACTGTTCGATATTACATTCAAGGAGAAAAGACAATGCGTAACAAAACCCTAATCGTTTCTGGCATCGTGCTCGCGGCTCTGGCCCTGGGCGCATGCAGCCCCACCATTATGGCAGACGCTGCGCCTCCAGTGCGCACGATGAACGTGACCGGCACCGGGCAAGCTTTCCTGTCCCCTGATATTGCCTACATCTACATCGGTGTGCATTCGGAAGAGGCTACTGCAGCTGAGGCTGTAACGGCTAACAATGATGAAACCCAGCAGGTGATCGAAGCCTTGAAGGACGCGGGCGTGGATGCCAAAGACATCCGAACCACCAACTTCAGCATCTGGCCGAACCAGCAGTACGGTCCTGACGGCCAGCAAACCGGCACGCGCTACGTGGTCGACAACTCGGTCTTTGTGACCGTACGGAAGCTCGACAACCTGGGCGACCTGCTCGACTCCGCGGTAGCAGCCGGCGCCAACAGCATCAACAGCATCCAGTTCGACGTGGCTGACAAAACCGAAGCGCTCAAGAAAGCCCGTGAGGAAGCCGTCAAAGATGCCAAGGTACAAGCACAGGAACTGGCAGATGCCGCCGATATGAATTTGGGCGAAGTCCAGTCAATCGGGTTCTACGACTCGGCTCCCGTTCCCTATCTGGATACCTTTGGTAAAGGCGGTGGTGGCGGTGCAGTTGCTGAGCAAGCTGCTGCGGTACCGATCCAGCCCGGCCAGTTGACCCTGACCGTCACAGTCAGCATGAGCTACGAGATCAAGTAAGCGTTTCTGACTCCGCTCTGAGCCTGCTCTCGTTATAGAGAGTGGGCTCTTTGCTTGTACCCCGACCCCCACCGCCCTGCGGGCACCTTCTCCAAATACGTCTGAAGCACGACGTATTTGGAGAAGGCTGGGAGGGGCAGGTTATAATCCCTTCAAAATTCTCAGGAGGATTTCGCATGTTGAAAGTCGGATATATTGGCCTTGGACTGATGGGCAAATCGATGGCCCGTAATATTTTGAAAGCCGGATACCCGGTGGTTGTACACAATCGATCCCACGCTGCAGTGGACGAACTGGCTGCCGAAGGCGCGATTCCCGCGTCTAAACCCGCTGAAGTTGCTTCCAAGGTAGACATGATCTTCACAAACCTGCCTGATACGCCTGACGTGGAACTGGTAGCCTTGGGCGAGAACGGTATCATCGAGGGCGCGCACGAGGGACTGATCTTCGTGGACAACTCAACCATCAAGCCAGGCGCAGCGCGTGCGATCGCAAACAAGCTGGCCGAGAAAGGTGTCCAGTCTCTGGATGCGCCCGTCTCCGGTGGTGACATCGGTGCCAAGAACGGCACGCTGACCATCATGGTCGGCGGTGAAGCGGACGCGCTCGAAAAAGTCATGCCGATTTTCCAGGCCATGGGCAAGACCATCACCCACGTCGGTGAAGCGGGCGCGGGACAAGTGGCCAAGGCTGCCAACCAGATTATGGTAGCGGCGCAAATGGTCGCGATGGGTGAATTGCTGATCTTCTCGAAGAAGGCCGGTGTCGATCCGCAGAAAGTAGTTGACGCGATCAAAGCCGGTGCGGCTCAGTGCTGGACGCTGGATAATAAACCGCCGCGCCTGTTCGATGGCAACCGTCAGCCCGGTTTTAAGGCCTATATGCAGGCCAAAGATCTGGGTATCGTGATGGACACCGCCCGCGAATATGGCATCCCGCTGCCGCTGACAGCCGAGAGCACGCAACTCTTCAACGCCATGCTGCAAATGGACATGGCCGAGTTGGACAATTCAGCGGTCGTGGGGGTGATCGAAAAACTAGCAGGGGTGAGGTTGTTGGATTGATTTCTGGTGGTTGAGTAGCTCGAAGCGATAGCGGAGAGCGTATCGAAACCACGAATTCTGGCTACACAATCGACTTATTGGTTTTCCCGGCCCGGAACGCCACCGTTCGTGCCGTGAGCACGCCAGTGCGAGACAGCAGGACGGGCGATACGGACTTCTTCCTACTCACCTGTGCCGCACCACAGGTGCAGGCAACCAATGGATTGCTCATAAAACTTAGCACGTATTATTCGGAGAACCTCATGCTCAAACATTCCTGGCCCTGGATACGGGACCTGGGCCTCATCATCATTGGTTCATTGGCGCAGGCGATTGGCTTGCGTCTCTTTCTTGTCCCCGCAGACCTGGCGTCGGGCGGCGTGAGCGGCATATCGCAGCTCATCAATCATTTCACCGGTTGGCCGATCGGTTTGATGGTTTTAATCGGCAACCTGCCGCTTTTCATCATCGGCTGGCGTTTCCTGGGTGGGCGGCGCTTCGGCATCCGAACAGCGACGGCTGTCATCAGCTACGCTTTTTTCGTCGATTTTCTGGTTCTGTTTCTGCCAGAAAACGGCCTGACCGATGACATCTTCCTGAACTCCCTTTACGGTGCGGTAGTGGCCGGAGTCGGCTACGGACTGGTTTACCGTGCGCGCGGGACAAGCGGCGGCTCGGATATCCTGGCGCGCATCCTCAACCACTGGCGGGGAGTTTCGATGTCGGCCAGTTATTTGATGGTGGATTCACTCGTTATTCTGGGAGCAGGCTTGGTTTTCGGCTGGAAGGAAGCGCTGTACGCGCTCATCACTTTGTATGTCAGCGGGCTTGTAGCAGAGACCACCCTCGAAGGTCCACGAACAGTACGAACGGCGCTGATCGTCACCGCACAGCCGGAAGCCGTCTCAGAGCGCATTCTCGACGACATGAATCGCGGCGTGACAGTTATGCCGGGAACCGGTGCTTATACCGGCGCAGAGCGTCCCGTGCTGTATTGTGTTGTCACGCGGGCAGAAGTGGCGCTGCTCAAGAACATCGTCAATCAAGCTGACCCCAGGGCATTCATGGTCATCGGACAGGCACATGAAGCGCTGGGAGAGGGGTTTCAACCGTTGAAAACTTGAAATGCCCTAAAGAAAATATATTAGACAGGACTTACGCAGTTCGCAAAAGGTTACCGAAAATAAGGGGGGTGTGCTGCGC
>JBAVJG010000139.1:0-12670 GCA_049687655.1 Anaerolineales bacterium
CAGCTAAATGAGAGAACACCGAAAATTGCGTAAGTCCTAATATTAAGGAACAAATGTCACTTGAGGTAGCACTACCATAAATCGTGGAGTATCCAGAAACTCATTTTTATACGCTCTATCTGACGACGCAGGCGCTAGATAGCCCTAGATAAGGGTGGGTAAGTCACTAGATTTAGCCATACACGATTAACTGTGGAGCTACCATCACTTGATAATCAAGATGAATATTAAACAAATTATTTTGTTTCCAGCGAAGGTAAAATTACTTTGTATCTTTGATAATAATTCGGATTGGAGGCTAGGATGGTGGAAGTGGGCATTATGGTGGAAGGGCAGGAGAGCATGACCTGGGAAAGGTTCTTGGGGCTTGCAAGAACTGTAGAAGAGCTGGGCTTTGACTCATTTTTTCGGTCGGATCATCTAACTGCCCTTGGTGGGGCAAAGGATCGTCAGTCTCTGGCCTTATGGCCTTCCCTTTCGGTTTTAGCAGTGCAGACTGAGCGGATTCGGTTTGGCCCGATGGTGTGTTCTATAACCTTTAGGCACCCGGCAATTTTGGCAAAAATGGTTGCCTCTCTCAGTGTATTATCAAACGGGCGGCTCGATTTGGGTATTGGGGCAGGCTGGTATCGGGAGGAGCATGAGATGTTCGGGATTGATTTCCCCAGCTATGGGACCCGACTCAAGATGCTGGACGAGGGTGCGCAGGTAATAAAGTTATTGTTTGCCACGGAACCCGCAAATTTTACCGGAGAGTTTTACCAGCTAACCGATGCAATAACGTTCCCAAAACCCAAAAACCTGACCATCATCATGGGAGGCAAGGGAGCGAAGACCCTGGAAGTAATTGCTCGGAATGCAGATGAGTGGAATTGTTCCTATGTTGGTGAAGATGTGTTCAAAGATAAATCTCGCCAGCTTGATATCAATTGTGAGTCCATTGGTCGTGACCCGCTGACATTGCGCCGTTCATTGATGATCCCCTTTGTTATCGCTCGTAGCGAAAGCGAATTGCAAGAATGCATTCATGCCCATAGGTTGATGTTCTCAAATCTGCCTGGGGATTTATCTGCCTGGCATCGTGCTGGTTTTATTGGAGGTACACCACAACAGGTAATTGACCAATTGAAGGGATTTGAACAGGCTGGTGTTACACGTTTTATGTTGCAGCATAACAATCTGGATGATATTGATTCACTGACACTCCTGGCGGAGGATGTTTTACCCTTCTTGTGAAAAGAATGGCTAAATCTCAGTATTCTTCGAAGTCGACCCATCCTCATTCAACTGCGTATCTCCTAATCTTTATAAAGAAAACCGGTCTCAAGCGAGACCGGTTTTTACTTGTAAGAAGGGCTTATATTTCCTGGACATCCCAGATTTCTTTTGCGATGTCTTTGATGGCATCTTTGGCCACTTTTTCGTCCACTCCTTTTACCTTGAAAGTGACGAGACGGTTCGATGGATCCTCGCCGGTAAACTGGCCGAAGGCAATAAAATTACCACCAGCTTCGGAAATTGCTTTGGTAATTTTTGCAAGTTGCCCGGGTTTCTCCTCAAGCAAAGCTGTGATGCGCACACCTTTCTCACGGGCGCCCATGAACTCAAGGAAAATCTTGAACAGATCGGTCTCCGTGATGATGCCGACCACATGCCCATCACGCATGACCGGTACACCACCGATCTTGTTGTCAGCCATAATGCGAGCAGCTTCTTCGATGGGGGTGTCTTCAGAGATGGTCAGCACGTTTTTCGTCATGACTTCTGCGACCGTGATCTTGCTGAGAAGATAGTTCATTTCCCAGACACTCAAACTAGTAGCAGGGGATGGGGAAGCATTAAGCAGGTCTTTATCTGAAACGATACCGACCAATTTGCCTTCCTTGACAACCGGGGCACGGCGGATACGCTCTCGCTTGAACATTGCAAGTGCATCGTGAACCGGCATATCCGGGGAGATTGAGATGATAGGGTGAGACATTCGTTCACCGACAAACATGGGTTCCTCCATTACAGTTGCATAAAGGGTGCAACATCTATTCGTGAAAATTGTTACTAATTTATTATACGCCCGAGCTGCTCAAAAAGATGTAACGAATTTGGAGTGAAAAAGGTCACATTATAGACCCAGGTATGCTCCACGAACATGCTCATTTTTAATTAGTTCGCGGGCAGGACCTTCCAGTTCTACTTTGCCTTCGGCCAGAACGTACCCATAATCGCTAATCGCGAGCGCCATATGCACATTTTGTTCAACTAGCAAGATGGTGATGCCCAGTTCTCGCAACGCCTTGAGGCTCTCAAAGAGTCCTAAAATCAAGACTGGCGCAAGACCCAATGAAAGTTCGTCGATCATCAACACGATCGGGTCGGCCATGATACCTCTTGCCACAGCCAGCATCTGTTGCTCGCCGCCACTCAACGTACCGGCCTTCTGCGTCTCGCGTTCTTTCAGACGGGGGAACATTTCATAAACACGCTCGAGATTTTCTTTCAATTTGGGCGTAGCACGTTTATTGGATGCGCCCATCTCCAGATTCTCATAAACACTCATATCTGTGAACAGTTGGCGTCCTTCGGGAACCATAATCAATCCCTTCTCGGCTTTGGTGTAGGCCGGTACCCGACTGACATCCTGACCCTCGAAGGAAATTGAGCCCTTCCAGGGTTTCAGTAAACCCATGACCGTACGCAGCAAAGTAGTTTTCCCAACGCCGTTACCGCCAACCAGGCAGGTCAATTTTCCTTCTTCCAATTTCAGGCTGGAATCCCACAAGATCTGGACTTCACCGTAACCGGAGGCAACGTTATTAATTTCTAAAATCGCCATGATTAATCCTCCTCCTGTAGTAGTTTTTCAGCCAGTTTTGGATCGCCAAGGTAAGCCTCAATTACTTTTTCATTGTTGGATATTTCTTCCGGTGTGCCTTCTGCGATCTGTTGACCATAATCCAACACGATAATGCGATCGGAGACGTTCATGACCGCTTTCATTACGTGTTCTATCATGATGATGGTGATACCACGCTCACGGATTTTCTTGACAGTTTCAACCATATTGCCAATTTCGGATGAATTGAGACCGGCTAATACCTCGTCAAGCAGTAACAGGTATGGGCGAGAGGCCAGTGCCCGGGCCATTTCCAGTCGCTTCTTTTGGGCGACGTTCAAGCTGCCTGCCATTTGATCGACGCGTTCCGCCAATTCAACGAAATCCAGTACCTCTTTTGCGGTCTCTGCAGCATTTCTCAGACTCTGGTTTTCGCGTCCGAAGCAAGCGCCAACTGTCACATTTTCCAAAACCGTGAGTTCATTTAATGGTTGAACGATCTGGTGAGTGCGAGCCATCCCCATGCGGGCATGGTGGTAAGTTTTCATCGTGGTCACATCTTTCTCGCGGAAGATGATGCGGCCTTCTTCAGGAGGATAGACGCCATTGATAGCATTGAAGAGGGTGGTTTTACCTGCGCCGTTTGGTCCAATCAAACCAAGAATCTGGCCTTCGGGCAGGTCGAAGGTAACCTGAGTAAGGGCTTGCAAACCGCCGAAGCGTTTGGTAACCCCTTGTACGGATAATAGGACTGTCATGCCAGTACCCTCCTGAGCGCCGGAATGCGTTGTCGGAACCAACCAACCGCACCAGATGGAATGAATAGTACGATGAGCAGAAGCAGTACGCCCGAAACGGAAAGTTGTATATCCTTGAAGATATCGCTCGTAACCAGATAGCCGCGCATACCTTGATAAGCGAAGGCGCCCAGAATTGGACCAAGGACGGTACCCTGTCCGCCCAACATTACCATAACCAGCAGTTCGATGGACGAATGCAGCGGGAAGGCTACGTGCGGTTCCACGTTTCCGTTTTTGAAGAAGAACAGGACGCCAACCATACCGGGGATAATGGCAGATAGAACATAAGCCCAGGTTTTTGCGTCTGGAGCGACAACTCCCATCACTTCGGCAGCGTCTTCATTTTCACGGATAGCCTGCAAGCCAAGGCCGAACTTCGAGGTGCGGACAAAGTGACTAACAATCAGCGCTGCAAAGGTCAGGGCGGCCATAATGTAGAAGGACATCGCTAATGCCTCAGCAGCGCCTCCATATTCCCTATAAACTGAAAAGTTTAGAGTCATGCCTATCGGACCACCAAACAGGTCAAAATTGTTAATGAAGGCGCGCATGGCTTCGTTGATACCAATGGTTGCCAGGGCAAAATAGGCTCCGCGTAAGCGCAAAATAGCCTTGCCTAGCAGAAATGCCAAAATGCCAGATGCAATCCCTCCAATCAGGATTCCAACCCAGATAGACCAGCCCTGTTCGTTAACGAAGTACAAGCCCACGTAGCCACCAAATCCGTAGAAAACGATATGACCAAAGCTTACATAGCCTGTATATCCAAGCAGAATGTTCAGACTGGATGCCAGGGCAACCGCTTTTAAGATGGTGAAGGCGCTTTCGCGATTTGAGATATTATCTGTGATGGTCGGCCAGATGGTCAGCGCTGCGACTACCAGTAGCGGTAAAAGAAGACCAAGATAGTTTCGCCAGTTTTTCATTTCTTTGCTCCAAAAAGACCATTGGGGCGAACAAGTAGGATAACAACGAAAAGGCCAAACTCGATTACCGGCACCCAGGAAGTATTCAGAAAGGCGGGAATAATGCCTTCAAGCACACCCAGAATCAATCCGCCAGCCAATGCGCCGATTGGATTGCCAAGCCCGCCCAACACGCCAATAACAAAGCTTTTCAGTTCGTAGCTACCGCCAGAAAGGATGCTGAACGGAAAGAAGGTCGCGATCAATGCGCCTGAAACGGCAGCAAGCATGGTTCCGAGTCCGAAGCTGAGCGCCAGAATACGGGTTGAGGGTACCCCCATCAATTCTGCTGCATCGCGATTGTTAGTTACCGCGCGAATGAATTTTCCAGGCCGGGTTCGATACAGAAACAGATAAAGCGCGCCTGTAAACAAGATTGCAATTAAAGCCGCAATCAAGCGCGTTCCGAGTATTGTTGCTGAGCCGAGCTTAAAACTGCCCATGTTGAAGTCTACGTTGTAAGGCGAGGTTGTGAAGACGGCCGTTCCAATACCAATAATGATCATGTTTACAGAAAATGTTGCCAGCAGTGAGGATAGGTGTGGTGCATCGATTACTCTGTGCACAGCGATGAAATAGATCAAAACACCCAGCAGCAATCCCAGGGCTGCTATCAGCAGCAGTCCGAGATAGGGATTGATCCCCATGTCGATGAAAAGGATAAAAGTTCCAAACATACCCAATGCGATGATCGGCCCATGAGACAGGTTGATGACGTTCATCACACCCCATATCAAAGTCAAACCCATGGCTGCGACGCCATACACGAACCCAAGTAAAATGCCATCCGGCAGGGATGTTAGAAGCAAATTGAGTTGTTGCATATCATCTCCCAGTTGCTTTTATATTAGTAAGGAATACATCCCCTCAGAGAATTTCTCTAAGGGGATGTAGGAGTGCAACGATCGTTACGGTGTTGGAATCGGATAGAGTGGGTCAGCGGTCGCTACGTCGGCAGGAGCGATAATTACACGCTCGAGTTCGCCGGCATCGTTCATTTGCCATTGAGCTACAACCATTTTGTGTGCAATTTGCAGGCCGTGCGCTTCCTCTGAAGTATCGAACTTAACATGACCGTAGAAGGTCATTAAGTCCATGGCATTCAATGCTGCCTTTACGGCTTCAGGATCTACCGAGTCGGCATCTATGATGGCCTTCTGCAAAACCTGGCCGGCTGTATAACCTCCAGCAGCATGGTATGTCGGGGGATCGCCATAAGCCGCTTCATAATCGGCAGCAAATTCTTCACCCGTGGGCCCAAACCATTCAACACTCATATTAGCCGCTTCCGCTTCCGTGTGGGTAGCAGCAAGTTCCCATTGACTGGAAACTGCAATACCCAGGGCTGCGTCACCCAACTCGGGGAATTTCGAGTCAGCGGGAGCAACCAGCAGATAGGCGAAGTTCAAGCCAATATTTCGGTCATAGAGTGCGCGGGCCAGGGCAGTGCCGTCATTGTAGTGGCCGCCACCGAGCAGCACGGTTGCACCGGAACTAGCGATCTTGTTCACGATCGGACCAAAATCAGCCGTATCTGAAGCATAGCTTTCTTCAAGAACAACCTCGAAACCTTTCTCTGCAAGGTAAGGCTTGATGCCTTCGGCTACACTTGTGGAGAATTTAGCGGCTTCATAAACCAGCGCGACCGTAGCGTCCGGATCCAGCTCCGCAAGCATGTCAACAGTACTGGACATATATAGACTGCCGGGCGTGTACAACTGGAACAAGCTGGTGTTTCCGGTCTTGTATGCATCATCGTCAGCTGCGCCGGTAGTGATCATCACCTTGCCATTCTGTTCAGCCACAATAGATGCGGCAGATGTCAAACCTGAAGAGTAGGGGCTGATCAAGAAATCGGCATTATCCTCGGTGATCAGACGGGTGTACAGTTCCTGCACACGTTCACCATTGGATTCATCATCGTACGTTTGTGCGGCGAACTTTACAACTGTACCGTCGCTCAAGGTAACGCCGCCGGCTTCATTGGTCTGATCCATCCACAAATTGAAGCCGTTCACCTGGCGTTTGGATGAAACTTCCTGCGCACCGGTCAGTGAAGAGGTAAAGCCAATGGTGACGGTTACTTCTTCCATCGTGGGTTCAGCAGGCGCTTCGGTTGGGGCTGGTTCGGCGGGCTCAGCAGGTTCAGCCGGCTCGGCAGGTTCAGCGGGTTCCGCTGGCGCTTCGGTGGCTGTACCACCGCAAGCCGCCAGGAACATGCTGGCAACCATTAGCAGAGTAAGCAGTTTTACAATCTTGCCTTTCATACGTTCTCCTCCTTTGAATTAGGGGAATTAAGGTGGGGTGGGAGTTTGCAAATCTATTGCAAAATTCTCCCAAAACTTGGTCTGTTTGAGACCATGCGTTAGTCTAATTGTATTCGGTTAGTGCAAATATTTACTAAAAAGAGGGGTTATTGTCGTAAATATCGTGTAAAAACAGCTAGTGCCGCAACAACATTAAGCTGTAGAGTATTCTGCTGATTTTTGAAGTACAAAATCAATTCTAACCTTACAATTTAATATGGTTGCGGTACAAGTCCTTTACTGTTCCGGGACTCATTCAACTGCGTAACTCCTAATTCTTTAAACCTGAATGGAGTTATCCATCAAAACGGTAGCCTACACCGCGTTCTGTATAGAGATACTTAGGATTTATTGGATCGAGCTCGATTTTTTGCCTTAAGCGACCAATGTAAACGCGCAAATATTCAGCTTCTTCCCCATATTCTGGCCCCCAAACATGTTGTAAGATCGCCCGGTGGGGTAGTACCTTTCCGGCATTTTTCATCAAATAGACCAATAAATTGAATTCAGTGGGCGTGAGATCTAATACATTGTCTCGTACGGTAACTTCGTGGCGTGCGATATCGGCGCAAATTTCTCCACGTACAATGCGCTCGTCTAAGGTACTTGGCTCGGACCAGCGTGCACGGCGAAGCACGGCCTTGGTGCGGCCCAGCAACTCTCCAACTCCAAAGGGCTTTGTAAGGTAATCATCAGCGCCATAGTCGAAGGCACGAACCTTGTCTGCTTCCTCGCCTAATGCGGTCAGGATTACGATGGGGACAATGGAATTCTGGCGGATGCGGCGTGTGGTTTCCAACCCATCCAGATGCGGCATCATGATATCCAGGATGACCAGATCGATCCTTTCCGTGTTGAAAATTGCCAGGGCTTCCAGCCCATTTGAAGCTGTCAAAACCTTATAGCCCCTGATCTCCAAATTTTTACGAACAAAATCACGCAATGATTTTTCATCGTCAACCACGAGAACACTGGGATTATTCATTTTTGGTTACCTTTATTGAATCAAACGGTTTAACGTTATCTGCTTGTGAAGTCAACGGGATGGAAAAGGCGATGCAGGCGCCTCGATTTTGCTTTTCTACCCAGATTTCGCCCCCATGTGCGCGGACAAGACCCTGGCAGATGGCCAGCCCCAAACCTGCGCCGCTCGAGATGCGTGCCAGACTGGCGTTCACCTGATAGAAGCTTTCAAAGATGCGTTGACTTTCTTCCTCTGGAATACCCGGGCCATCATCACTGACACGGAATACGATCTGTTCGCCCTGTCTGCTGACATCTACATGGATCGTGGCATGCTCCCCGGCATATTTGACAGAATTCTCAATTAAATTTCTCAGGATAGTTTCCAGCCGTGGGCGGTCGGCGAACAACGTGGGTAAATCCGCCTCTATCTGGACCTCAAGCCTGTTACCCGGTTGCAACTGGGCCAGCCCGGCAGCCCGCTGGATCGAGTCGTCCAGGTTGCATTCATCCCAGGAGAGCATGAGGGAACCAGCCTCAATACGGGAGAGATCCAGCAGGTTGTTGACCAGGCTGGTCAGGCGGTCTGATTCGTTTGAAATGATGGTCAGGAATTCTCGTTTTGAATCCTGGTCCCACTCCACGTCATCTGCCAGTAATGTCGAGACATATCCTTTGATGGCTGCCAGCGGGGTGCGCAGTTCGTGCGAGACTGTGGAAACCAGGCTGGACTTCATGCGGTCCAGTTCGTGATCGGCAGTAATGTCGTGCAGGATCAAACCACGTCCAATGGGGATATTGTTCGTATCGGTCACATCAAATGTGTCCAACCGCAAATGTACAGTTCGCCCTAGAATTAATAGGGAGAGCTCTACCCTGCGGCTGCTTTTGCGCCCCAACAAATTCTTTACATCCTCGCGGATACTTTCCGGCTCAGCTGCATTGTTAACAATTCGAGAGAGAACTACCTCAACGGGTGCGCCGCCAAGCTCATCCACTGTCATGTCGGCCAGTTCGCTAACCCGTCTGTTGGCGTAGACGACAGCGCCTGACAAATTACTCAGAATCAATCCATCTTGCAACGATTGAATCAAGGCTTCCAATCGGCGAGTCTGTTCCTGTAGGCGCATATCGCTGCGCTCGTATAACACTGCGTTTTCAATCGCCATCGTAGCCTGGTTAGCGAAGTTTGACAGCAACTGAATTTCATTGTGCGAAAAAGGGTGGGGTTCCGGATGAAAAACCAACAGAGCCGTTGGAGGCGCGTACTGTGTATTTAGGGGTACGGCTAAAATGGCTCTGTATCCCTCAGCACGTGCCCGGGGACGTTGCGGCGTATAGGAGGGGTCGGTTTCGGTGTCACTCACCTGGATGGGCTCCCGTGAATGTAAGGCGCGCATCGTAACAGAACTTGGTTCGGTTGGCTGGATGGTTAGTTGTTCTGCGAACTGGCTCGACAAACCGCGACTGGCTCTGATCCTGAAGACGCCAGCACCTTCATCCAGCGCGATGATGGCGCTCATGCGCACATCCAGCAGGCGACTGGCCTGGTCAAGGATGCGCTCGAGCACAATCCGTATGTCGAGGGATGAAACGACGGCTGTGCTGGTCTCCAGTAAAGTGGACTGCTCTCTCATGCGATCCGCAATTAGTTCCTCTAAATGCAATATTGAACGGGTCAAATTTCCAACCTGGTCGCTGCGCCTGGCCTGAGTTTCGAGAATTTCACGGTCTTCTGGCCTGATAGGCTTGTTCATGCCGATAGCCTCGCTGGTGGGAGCCAGTCGTTCGATGGGTGTGACCACACGCAATTTCAGCATTCTCCAGAAAAACAAACCGACTAATACGAAAGTGGCAGCTGCAGCAAGCACAATGCGGCGCAAGAAGATTTGGGTAGAAAACGCGGTCGCTGTTGGACGGCTGATTATCACGCCCCAGCCAATTTCTGGAATAGGTGCATAGGTATATAAGCGTTCTTCGTCCGATGGACCGGTAGTTGTGAGCGTGCCGCTATCCCCGGCTAAGACACGCTCATAGATTTCAGGTAATAGATCGCTGGCAGGATGCAGTAATAGGTCCGGGTCCGGGTATGCAATGATTTGTGCGCTCGAATCGAGGATCACAAGTTGCAGACCTTCCGCTGTCTGATGTTCCGAGACAATTTCGGACAGAGTATTACTCAAGCTTTCGAGCCGAATATTGGTCCCTACCAGGCCAAGAAAGCGTTCATCATCCGACCAGATAGGCATCACGGCAGTTGCAACTGCCTGCTCTGTTGTTGGTGAGATACGCCCCCGTGATATGAGTGGTTTTGTTGACCCTAAAGCGATCTGATAGTAGTCTCTGAAGGAGAAATCTGTACCGACAGTTGACCCCGGACCAATCGGATTGTGATAGAGCATAATGCCATCTGAGTCGAGGCGATACACAAGGTTGACATCCGGGCGTGTGTTCAAGACGACGCCGAACAGGCTGTCCATCGATTCAGTGTCCGCCGCGATGACGCCGGGATAGCTGGCAAGTTCTTCTACAGCTGCGAGTGCATTGCTGATAGACAGGTCGGTTTCCTGCGCGATGGCGCGTGCCAGCGAAAGGTCATTCGCGGCAACGTCATTTTGAATTCGTTCGCCCACCGCCGCATCAAAAAACCACAGGGTCGCCAGGAGAGGAATGATCAGGAGCAGGTAAAGCGCTAAAAGTTGCCAACCCAGGTCGCGGTGAAATTGTAGCCAGCGTGGTATTTTTTGCATTAGAAGTTACTCAACAACCAATCAAAAGAATAGAATCCTGCAAATGCAAACAAGCCCATCTTGATAAGTTGACCGATCCAACACGCAATCAGAAAACGACGAAGAGACATTTTTGCGATGCCCGCGGCTACGCCGGCAATGTCGAAAAAGGGATTCGGAATGGCAGAGAGCACGAGAATAGCCCAAACCCCATATTTCACAACCCAGGGGTGGATACGATCATATACATTCGTATTCTCGATAACAGCCTGTCCGCTAAACCCGGCCAGATAACCGGATAGTTCACCGAGTGCCCCGCCGGTGCCAGCCGCCAGTGTTACTCCCAGCGGGTTGAAAATACTGCCCATCGCAAAAACAACCGCCACTCCCGGGGCGGGGAGGAAAACAGTGGCATTCGCCATCAAAGCGACAAGAAAAATGCCTGGATATCCATAGGCGGCAAACTCTTCAACGCTATCACGGATGCTGTAAACGTAAACTGTGATGGCAACTACCAATATAAGTGCGAGAATTCGCAGTACGTTTGTCCAGACACGCGAGCGCTTTGATGCCTTAGCCAAATGATTTTTTTCAGGCGCTTTCTTCAATGCTTACTTTCAGGATTTTGACGCCTGGAGATTCCGGGTTCATCGGATCCCGCGGCGGGATAGACATCAACACATCCATACCTTCTTTTATCCGTCCAAAGACGCTGTGTTTATTGTCCAGCCAGGGAGTTGGAACATGTGTGATGAAGAATTGTGAGCCGTTTGTGTTCGGTCCGGCATTTGCCATAGAAAGGATACCCGGCTTGTCGTGTTTCAGGCTGGGATCGAACTCATCCTCGAATTTATATCCGGGACCACCGGTGCCTGTCCCGGTTGGGTCGCCTCCCTGCGCCATGAAATTGGCAATGACGCGATGAAAGATAATATCATCGTAGAAACCCTGGCGGGCCAGGAAAACAAAATTGTTGACAGTCTTGGGGGCTTTGTCCGCAAACAGTTCGATCACCATTTCGCCTTTGTCGGTTTCCATACGCGCCGTGTAAGTCTTCTCGGGATCAATTTCCATTGCGGGAGGGGTGTTCCATTTCTGTGCCATTTCAACTCCTAAACTAATATTTTGTGGTTTGTGTTTATTTAACTGCCAAGCCACGGAGTACGCCAAGAATTTCTATATGACGCCAAGGATTCTCGGCGATCTCACCGGCACCGCCCACCGGGGCGGGTGTGGTTTCTTAGCGGTTCAAATGCTTAACTCCTGTTGGTTCTCAACTGAGCAGGGTTTCGATGCGCGCGACAACCATGTCCAGGGCAGCCGTATTGAAGCCTCCCTCCGGGATGATGACGTCGGCATAGCGTTTGGACGGCTCGACAAACTCCAGATGCATCGGACGGACTGTGGATTGATACTGTTTAATGACGCTCTCCACCGTTCGGCCTCGTTCCGTTATGTCGCGCTGCATGCGTCGAATCAAGCGGACATCTGCATCCGTATCGACGAAGATTTTCACGTCGAACAACGCGCGCAAAGCTGCATCGGCAAAGATCAGGATGCCCTCTACAACAATCACGCCGCGCGGATTGACCCTGAAGGATTTCTCGGTGCGGCTGTGCTTGGAAAAGTCATAGATAGGCACTTCGATGGCCTGCCCATCCTTCAACTTCTCGACGTGGCAAATGAGTAATTCGGTTTCAAGTGAATTGGGGTGATCGAAGTTGACTACTGCGCGCTGTGCAGGCGGCAGGCCGGTCAGGTCTTTGTAGTACGAGTCATGCTGGATATAGGCGATCCTGTCCGGGCCGACGCGCTGCAGGATCTCCTGGGCGACGGTGGTTTTCCCGGAACCGGAGCCGCCTGCAATCCCGATCACGAGGGGAGCGTCAAACGTCATTGCTGAATTATACCCGCTCCATAAAAAAGACACCCGTCAGGGTGTCTTTTTAAGCTTATTAACAGAACTTACACAGCTAAATGAGAGAACACCGAAAATAAGGGGGCGTGCGCAGCACGCCCCCTTATTTTCGGTAACCTATTGCGAACTGTGTAAGTCCTATTTTAAATACCCCGTAAT
>JBAVJG010000140.1:0-4763 GCA_049687655.1 Anaerolineales bacterium
TCTAATGTCCAGGCAGTATAATATCCGGCTGGCAAATCCCTATCTTTGCCGAAAGGAAACAGAATGTACAGAAATCGAAAAGTTAACTTTCTATCCATTCTCATGCTTTTTGCCCTGTTGGTGAGCTCCTGCGGTGGCGCGGAGGCTGAATCCGACACGATCGCAACCGCCGTCGCCATGACGGTATCCGCGCAGGAGACGGAAAAGGCCCCGGCCACGGCTACGCCCGTTCCAACGGAGGCAGGCCCAAAGTCCACACCTGATGCGAAAACCACCGAAGGGGCAGCCCCGACATTCGCGCCTCCCACCGCTCCCGGACCGGTCGGTTCGGACGATCCCTGTCTGCTCGCCAACCTGGTCAACGAAACCATCCCGGACGGTACGATCATGCAACCAGGTGAAACCTTTTGGAAAACCTGGCATTTGAAAAATAATGGCACCTGTACCTGGAACTCGGCCTACAAAATCGTCTACTGGAGCGGCGACTTGATGGGCGGTTTGCAGGAATACCAGTTCCCGGAAGTGGTCGCCCCCGGAGAAGAAGTGGATGTCACGATTTTCTTGAAAGCGCCCTCTTCGAACGGGAACGTCAGCAGCTATTGGAAACTCCAGTCGGAATGGGGCGGCCAGTTTGGCGTTGGCCAATATGACCAACCCTTCTATGTACAGGTCAACGTCAATGATTCGGACAACCCGAACTACACCGTCACAAATGTTTCCTATAACATCGTGCGCGATCCTGCTACCGGTTGCCATACAAACCAGTGGTACACCGTCTACGCCACCATTACCACCAATGGTCCTGTAGACGTCTATTACCGATGGCTCCAAAAAGATGGCAACAATATGGTGAATCCCAAAAAGCTGACATTCAAAGAGGCAGGCTCGATCACGATATCGCGCGAATGGAAATTCCATCTGGCTGATTCGCCTGGTACCAAATGGATGCAGATCATCGTCGATGAGCCGGAGTATCATGAATATGATAAGGCTACCTGGATTTTCGATTGTGGTTAGGTAAGTATCAGTCTTTTGATCAGGTGAATCCAGAAAAATAAAGGCGGCGTGCTGCAGCACGCCGCCTTTATTTTTGGATATCCTTCTTGAATAAGAATGCGGTCGAAAATCTAAAAATCTAACCGGGGATACCCTTGCGGGCACACGTGAACGGAGAAAAACATAAATGGATTCGAAAAACAAGTCAAAATCCGTCCTTTCGAGTAAAGAATGCCAAGAAGGCTACATTCATCCAGAAGATCCTTGTTCATCCTCGTTTATCTCCGGTGAATTTGCGTTACCGAACGCTCTCGAATGAAAATATAGTTACGAGACCGGACGTCAGCCGAGGCGCAAGCTTTGGCTGTTCTTTTTGGGAACTTCGGAAAGCCATTATGCGTCTATATAAATAGGAGTTACGCAGTTGAATGGGAGTAGCCCGAAAACAGCGTAAGTCCGTAATCTATTTTCGAGAAGGAAAGAGAGGTTCTTATGAAAAAGAGTCTCACAACCATTTCATGGCTCGCAATCCTGGCGTTGCTGCTTTCAGGTTGTAACCTGGGTGCAAATCCTACCCCTGACGCAGCCGCGACGCTGAATCCACTTTACACTGCCGCCGCGCAGACACTGGAAGCGATGTCGAACCAGGCCACTTCCACACCTGGAAGCCCAATCCCTACCTCCACCCCATTTGTGGAAGATTTCTTGACTTCAACCCCCACATTGGGTTTTGCTACCTCAGCCCCATATCTATCGCCCGTCGCGGTCAAAAGCTGTGACGCTGCGGCATTTGTCAAAGATGTGACCGTTTCGGATGGCACCATCATCAGCCCGGGCAGTACCTTCATAAAGACATGGCGTTTGCAAAACGCCGGTACCTGCACCTGGACTTCTTCATATGCGCTGGTTTTCACCAGCGGCGATGGGATGAACGCACCCAGCGCGATCGGTTTTCCGGGGACTGTTTATCCGGGCGAGACGGTCGATCTGTCGGTCACCCTGAAAGCGCCTGCCAAGAAGGGTGATTACCGTAACTACTGGAAATTGCGCAACGCATCCGGTCTGTTGTTCGGAATCGGCGCACAGGCGAACACCGCCTTCTGGGTGGACATTGACGTGCTTGGGCCTGAATATGTAGTCTACGATTTTGTGTCCAGCGCCTGCAACGCGACCTGGGAAAGCAACTCCGGCACGCTGCTCTGCCCCAGCCCTGACGGTGACGATGACGGCTATGTGCTCAAACTGTCAGATCCGCGCATGGAGGACGGGACAAAAGAGAACCGACCCGGTCTGCTGACCGCTCCCCGGCACACCAAAAACGGGTATATCCAGGGCAAATATCCGGCTTTCAAGGTGCAGGATGGCGACCGCTTCCTGGCGGATATCAATTGCCAGTACAACGCAAAGACCTGTGATGTGCTCTTCCGGCTCGAGTATCAGGTCGGCAATGGATCGGTCAAAACCCTGAAAGAGTGGCGCGAGATATACGAAGGCAAATATTACCCGGTTGACATTGACCTGAGCTTTTTAGAAGGCAAAAATGCCAAGTTCTATTTGAGTGTCTCTGCGAATGGTTCCAAAGGCAAGGACGAGGCCTTATGGCTGGCCCCGCGCATCATACGCCAGGGCACTCCTCCACCTACAGCTACGGCGACAGCCAGCCCTACAGTAACCGCAACTGCTTCGTCCACCTCTACACCAACGGCAACAGCGACAGCGACGTCCACAGAGACACCAACAGAAACGCCAACGCCGTAAATACGAAGCTTCAGAAGAAAAAGCCTGGCTATCATCACACGTTTGAGATGGTAGCCAGGCTTGATTTTCACACGGCAAGGTGCGTTATAATGATATTTGGAGAGTCAACTCTCCATAAATCAAGCAATTTTAGGACTTATGCAGTTCGCAAGAAGGTACTGAAAATAACAGGCTTCTTCTTTGCCATTGTGTAAATCCTGAAAATGTAAAATATGTATGGAGGTATCGAATGCGATACACGAAAAGTAGCTTGCTGATGATTGTACTTGCGCTTGCGCTCGTATTATCGGCCTGCAATTTCGGTCAGGAGCCAGAACCAACACCAGACATTGGCGTCATCTTCACTGCGGCAGCAGAGACTGTTGTAGCAGAATTCTCCCTGCAGCAAACACAAACCGCTTTGGCCGCTCCAACAGCAACACCGCAGCCCACCAATACCACAGTTGCCACCTTTGCGGTTGTCAGTCCGGGGGCGGGTTCTCCGACAGCCCCGTCGTTATCAGTGGCAACCGCCGGTCCCGGAACTCAACCGGCCGTGATCGCTACTATCCCGACAGCCACATCGATAGGGGCCCTGGCTACGCAGGCTGGCTCAGTTTGTATGAACTCAGCATTTGTCGCTGATGTCACCTACCCCGACGGCAGCGTTGTAAAAGCCGGCGAGTGGATCATCAAGACATGGAGCATCCAGAATACCGGTGAGTGCACCTGGGATGATGGCTTTGGACTGGTCCAGTACAGCGGCGATATGCAGGAATCAGAAAAATGGGAAATCACGCAAAAGAAGGATTTTGTAGATCCAAACGAAATTATCGAGATAAGCCTTCAAATGAAAGTGCCAGGGGTCGCAGGCGAACATGGCGGCTGCTGGAGGATGAGAGGAGACAGCGATTACTATTTCGGCACCTCTCTATGCGTTCTCGTTAAGGCTGAATAAGTATCGGTTTTTGGAGAACTTATGCTCAAACGAGCTATTACGCTGATTGTTTTCGCGAGCCTGCTCTACGCTTGCGGATCGACAGCAACGGTCGAACCGACCTTAGATGTAAACGCCATTCACACCTTTGCAGCCGAAACCGTCATCGCTGAGTTCACTCAAACGGCGCGCGCCGCCTCTCCAACCTCGGAAATGACGGCCACGCAAGCCCTCACCGAGACGCCCGAAGCGACCAGAGCTCCCACCGAAACAGCGGTCCCGACCAACAATCCATTCGAATCTACGCCGACCGGGATCACCTGTGACGACGCTAAATGGGTCGCCGATGTGACCGTGCCAGATGGTACAGAGATGACCCCGGGACAGGACTTCGTCAAGACCTGGATGGTCAAAAACACCGGCTCCTGCACCTGGGGCACCGGTTACACCCTCATCCACGGCTATGATGAACAACTGGACGGCGTCGCCGAACCGCTGACCAACGCCGTTGCGCCGGGAGAAGAAGTCGAGGTCTCCGTGCGCTTCAGAGCCCCCACGAACACCGGCGAACATCGCAGCTACTGGCGCATGCAGAACGCAGGAGGCAGCGCGTTTGGCGAATTTCTCTACGTAGCCATCGTTGTCCGATAAGCAAAGTGACTCTCGAGCAGGTTATAAAAGACCAGGCGCGCCGGCTGGGGTTTCCCCTGGCCGGCGTTACTACGCCTGAACCGCCTCCCCATCTCTCGACCTTCGAACGCTGGTTGGATACGGGACGACATGGGAACATGGGGTATCTTTCAGACGACCGTTCTAGGGCACGCCGCGCGGACCCGCGCCAGATCCTACCGGAGTGCAAGTCCATCCTGGTCCTGGCCGCACCCTACGCGGACCCCAAGTCTGCTGAGGCCTCCGAAGAGCCCGGTTCCGGCCCGACCGGACGGGTGGCCTCCTACGCCTGGGGCGACGATTACCACAACGTTTTCATCCCAAAACTAAAACAACTGGTGACTTTCATCGAGGAACAGATCGGGCATCCTGTTCCCAACCGCTATTACACCGACACCGGCCCCTTGCTCGAGCGGGACCTGGC
>JBAVJG010000141.1:0-4106 GCA_049687655.1 Anaerolineales bacterium
CCCAAAAAAGCCCCGAAAATAAGGACGGACATGCCATGGCATGTCCGTCCTTATTTTCGGGGCTTTTTTGGGGACTGAGTAAGTCCTATCAGAATTAATGATATTGAATTTTATCCTTTGATAAGCAGCAAATGCCCTTCAGCTTGAGAGTGTTGCGGTACTGGAAATGAGTGAACTTCAGTTGTTTTAACTGTATAATGTTAACAAATGAAGCAAGTATTTCTTTCCTATTCACGGGAAGATTTGAGGTTTGTCGGGAAGCTTGCTGCGGATTTACAGCAGGCTGGTTATGATGTTTGGTACGACCTGACCGACATCGAAGGGGGAGATCGCTGGGCAATCGAGATACAAACTGCAATTGACAATAGTGATGTATGTATCACGGTGATTTCTTCAAACTCGATCATCTCCGAATGGGTCGAAAAAGAATTCCTGTATGCCAGCAACGTGGGGAAGAAAGTTGTCCCGGTATTGTATGAGTGGACTACTCTGCCGTTATGGTTGATGAACATTCATTACATTGATGTACGGGGTAAAAACTACCAGAAGAATTTTTCCCGTTTACAGACGGCCATTGACGAAGAGAATAAATCGGTCCTTACTTCTGAGCCGGTGCAAGGTTTGCGCGTGCTCAGCCCGAGATGGATCGTGGGCATGGTGGGAGTAGGGATATTGATCCTGACTGCAATTTTCGGATTACCTGCGCTCAAGGGTGGTTCAACGCCCACACCGGATGTGATCCCAAGGGGGACCTCGACGGCCTCTGTTCCAATGTTTTCACCTGTTCCCGCTACAGTGACTCCGACCCCCTCTGCAACAGCTACCGAAGAGGTAGCCCCAACGGTAACGAACATTCCAACCCTGGCGCTGGAAACAACGGATGCTAAAGGTGTGGAAATGGTTTTAGTCCCGGAAGGAATATTCAAAATGGGATGTAATAGAGGCATAGGCTGCGAGGGGCCCGCCCATGTGGTGATCCTGGATTCCTACTATATCGATAAGTTTGAAGTGACCAATGCACGCTATCTGGCATGTGAGTTTGAACAACACTGCGTTCAACCAAAGAATACACGCTATTATGATGATCCGAATTACAGTGAATACCCGGTTGTCTTTGTGGACTGGGACATGGCGGCAAATTTTTGCGCTTGGCGCGGGGCGCGCCTGCCGACGGAAGCCGAGTGGGAAAAAGCTGCCAGAGCCAATGGTACAGAAATGTTAAAATACCCGTGGGGCAACCGGTTTTATGGGGATCTACTCAATTTCTGCGATACTAATTGTGGCCGCTCGACAAAAAACAGATCCTACGACGATGGCTATGAAGATACCGCTCCGGTCGGGAGGTACGAAGGTGGGAAGAGCCCGTATGGCGCCTACGATATGGCCGGCAATGTTATAGAGTGGGTAGCTGACTGGTATGACAGGGAGTATTATGCGAATTCTCCGGTTCAAAACCCACCAGGACCAGACAGCGGAATATATCGTGTGCTGCGTGGTGGTTCATGGTACAACAACCTGAATAACGTCCGCACCTTTGTGCGTGCATACTTAAGTCCGACAGTAGCATACAACTATATTGGCTTTCGATGTGCGCTCAGTACAGGGAATTAGATATGCCTGTTTGCTAAATTTTCAGGCGTACGCCCCGGACCACGTTTCGAAATGATGTCCTCCGCGTTCGTCACCCTTGTAGAATATGAGATAGGTTAGCGCCTGGTAAGGGACGAACTTTTGCTCGGCAGGATTCTTGATCGCCAGCGCGTAATAGGAATGCCAGGTGCCTGAGTTGAAATAAAGCTGGCTCTCGGTGTGGGGCGGTTTCATGTCTTCATCCAGCGGGACGATCTCATGATGATGGGTGTGCCCGTAGACGATGTAACGGGCTGAGTCGTTTAAAAAAGCAGGCTCCTGCAGGGCATGTTCGGCAAAAGATTGTTTCTCGCCTCCAAATTTATCGTAAGCCCAGGCCACTACATCATTGATGGTGTTGAATGAGGCACGCTTGGAGATGTTGACAGCCAATTCCATCGCATCCACGATATCAAACTGGAAGAGCTTGTCGGCTTCACGGACATAGTCCGTTTGCAGGAACTCGTCACAGATATCGTCCCATACCTCTTTAAGCTCCTCTTCGAGCGCTTTGCTGCCGGCATAATTCTTGATCTGACCGCTGATCCATAACGGAGCTGCCAGAACAGGGCGGATGTTGGTCAGACGGCGCAGGCTGTCCACGATGCCTGCCGGCAACTCGTCTCCAAAACGCTTTTGCACTTCCACCGGGAAGCGGTTCAACACTTCCATCGTAAAGACATCGCCCAGTGTCCCGTGATTGCGTCCCTTTTCGGGATCAAAGTTGAATTTGTCGAAACAATCTCCATGGCGTCCGAAGACCCTGTAGCGGTTGAAAATGCCCATCAAGGGAGAATACTCTTCAAGGTCGTACGGAAAATTCGTGGGCAGATTGCTCAATCCCATAGTGTCGATCATATCCTGGCGCACCTGGTCGAAGGCCTCCCCCAGGAGGTGATAGTACCAGTCGTGGTTGCCGATCGTGTAATGCGTGCGGACCTTGAGCGGGATACGCTCCCCGGATTCATGATCGGGCTTTCCATTGGCGGTTGCGGGGGGGAGGTTCACCAGCTCGCCAATTGCGCAACGGCGCAGCACCTGCACGGCTTCTTTGTTCTGCTCCAGAATGGCAGCCGTGACCTCGCGCAATTTGGTCTGGTAGATGTGAGTTTCAGGGTCGCTCCAGGGTCGGACGTAGTTCTCTTCTCCGGGTGCGGTGGCAAGCCAACGGGTGGAATGAAGCGGGTCGAGGATATCGCCCATCAGGACCAGATCGATATTTTCGATGGGACGGTAGCTTCCGTCCGCCCGCCAGGAGGCAAAATAGGCCGTTTCCCGCAGCCGGTCCCCAAACAGGCGGAACGCGCTCGGCGGGATGGATTTGGCGGTAGTCCCATCGCCCAGGTGGACATCACTGATAATGAGTAGCATACTCTCTCTCCTTTGGTCTCAAGGACGTTAAGCAGGAGTTACGCAGTTGAGGTGAGATGACCGGAAATAGGGGGTATGAGCGCCGCTCGCAGCCCCTATTTCCGGCACCTTTTTGCGGACTGCGTATGTCCTATTAAGGTAATTATAGACCAGGTTTCCTGTATAATCTTTCAACTTGGTGTCAGCGAAGGGAGCTAACATGGTGCGAAAAATTTTAACCGGGATTTGGCTGGTGCTGTGCGGATCCTTGTTCGTGTTGAGCCTGATCGGGGTTGTGACGGTCTGGGGATACAAAGGACCGCTGACCGAAGCTGTCGACGCTCGATTAACAGAAGTTGATGCTGAAATGGGCCAGGCACAAACCGCTTTGCAGAATACGCAAAGCGAATTGAACCGCGCTCTACGCTTTGTCAATTCGGCTGAAAAGGCAATGGAAAATTTCAGCGATCAGGCGGCCGTCGCCAATGAATTCCTGGATACGGTGACTGACGTGCTGGACAAGACTATCAAGCCCAGCCTGGCGACCTCCAGGGACAAAATTGACGAAGCACAACAGACGATGGATGATCTGCGCGCCTCGCTCGAAGCCCTCAACCGGCTCCCGTTTGTAAACCTGGATTTGCCCGATGACGGCATTCTGAGTTCTTTTGCCGGTATCATCGACTCGCTCGAGAGTGAAATCGCCCGTGTGGAGGAACTCGCCGACCTGGCTTCCACCTTTATGGATGATACCTCCTACCTGATGGGTGGTGACTTCAGCGAAACCCGGGAAAACATTCAAGAGATGCAAGTTGTGGTCAAGCAATATAACGGCAATATTCGCGCCTGGCGCAAACAGATCGTCACGCTGAAAGCAAAATTTCCCGGCTGGCTCCAGCGCACCGCGATCATTCTGACGGTTATCCTGGCCTGGTTCGCGCTCTCGCAATTCGGCCTGATCCTGCACGGGCTGGCGGTTTATCGTGGGGAGAATCCGTTTGGGGTGTTGTGGAGACCCGATGCGCGATTTTGACCCGAAGATACATCATCGCCTATATCATCCTGACAAGGGCTCCCGCAGGGACCTCGCCTTCGTCGAGCAACCGCTGACTCGCAAGCAGCCGGTC
>JBAVJG010000142.1:0-8789 GCA_049687655.1 Anaerolineales bacterium
CCATAGCGCCTTGCTGAACGAACAAATTCCACACGAGCAACGCTCGTCCATGCTCTCGATTGAATCCCTGGCTTCTTATCTAGGCGGGGCTGTGGGAGGTATTTTGCTCGGCTACATTGCCAAACAACTTTCTATAAGCACTGCGTGGGTTATTTCCGGAGGGGCATTGGTGTTATCATTATTCCTATACTTGAAAATCGACTTTCTCCTACACAAGGAAAGGGATATCGAACTTCATGGCAAAGAAAGACCTGTTCTCAAAACCAGTTAAAAAGCAGACCTTGCCAGAACAAATGGCCGAAACCATAAAAGAGCTGATTTTGTCTGGCGAACTGGAAGCAGGCGACACGCTGCCGACCGAACCCGAACTGTGCGAGCAATTCGGAGTCAGTCGCGCAGTGGTGCGAGATGCCACCCGCATTTTGATGGCCCTTGGTCTGGTTGAAGTAAAACATGGATCAGGTGTTTATGTCACCCAATCACAGTCTGCCGCGTTTGGTGAAGCCTTGCTGATCGCCTTACGTCGTTCTGGGGCGAGCGCCTGGGATGTTGAACACTTTCAACAGATCATGATTCCAGAGCTCATTGCCCTTGCGTCCACCACCGCTACAGATGAGGAGATTGCTGAAATTCGGGAACACATCCAGGCTTACAGACAAGTTATTATCGATTTTCATACCCGGCATTTTAAAGGCATTCCCGCTCTGCATGCAGAGATGCAAGCCTTTCGCGAGGGCTCGCAAAATATCATGAGAGCCATATTCAAGGCCTCCCACAATCATGTGTTTCAGCAACTGGCACAGCCATTACTGAATTTGAGAAACTTACGCACCTGGCAAACTGATGAGAATGATACACCAGAAAGTTTGACAGAGTTAGAAATGATTCATTTCAATGGTTTGGTTGACGCCATTGCTACCCGAGATCCAGATACAGCACGAGAACAAGTACGCTTACTGATGAGTCTCCCGCCAATAGCTATAGAGGTCATGAAACAAACACCCATCGGTGAGCAGCCTCAAATTCCATTTGCACTCTCAAAATTAAAAGACTTCCTGACAAGCAATCAATAAAAATCAAACGGGGCGACAGAAAAGGTGACCCGTTTTCAATTTCTCTAGTACCGCAACCATATTAAATTGTAGGGTTAGAATTGAGTATGTACTTCGGAAATTAGCAGGATACTCTACAGCTTAAGGTTGTTGCGGCACTAGTTTAGGCAGCTTGTTCTAAGACCTGTTGAAAAATCGGAGGAATAGCAGTGATGGATTTCAGCACAAAACGGCTATCCGTAGCCCGTGAAGTCGTTGCTCCGGACGGATCAGATGTGCGGATCTTGTTGGGTCTTAAGGGAGGCGGTATGGCCTACTTTGGACTCCCACCCGGACAAACATCGACAGCAGTCGCCCATCGAACTGTCGAAGAGATCTGGTTCTTTCTTACCGGTCGCGGCGAAATGTGGCGGAAGCAGAATGATCGGGAAGAAGTGGTCTCAGTCGAACCTGGTGTCTGCCTGACGATCCCGCTCGGCACCCACTTTCAGTTTCGCTCGTTTGGGGATAGCCCTCTCGCAGCAGTGGGTGTAACCATGCCCCCCTGGCCCGGCGAGGATGAGGCCTTTGAGGTCAAGGGGAAATGGGAGCCGACCGTTCCCTGACCAGATGTGACCAAGCTGCGACTAAATCAGCACCTACCCAGTCACTCCCGCCAATTGGCTACGCTGACTGTTGAATTCTAGCGGTTAAAAAAGATGGCCACCCTTTTCAGGATGGCCTATTAAATTCTATTTGTACTTGCTATGGCGCTTCCGTCTGTGTAGTGTCAACCGGCACAGTCGAAAGCGCAGCCGCATCCTCAGCCGTTTCGGGCATGCCGTTCATAATCCACAGCTTCCAGACATTTACTACATCCGGTTTGAGGACAGACTTGGGCGGCATGACGCCGATGATCTCTTCGCCGGTCTCGTCCAGGATGGGGGACTCCTGAATGGTTTGTAGCAGGTAAGATTGTTCATAGTCTTCACCCGGAATAAGGTTGAACTCCGCGTTTTCGCCAGTGGTCAGCATCTCTTCGTAGCTGGTCATCAGGAAGTCATTATTGTCCTTACCAGCGCGGTGGCAGGAAACGCAGTATCGCTTGGTAATAGGCGCAATATGCACATCATAAGACGGTACTTCACCTTCAGCCAGCGGCGGGAAGAGTTCTGGAATCTCCGGCATCTCGAAGCGGTCGTCCCAGGCATAGCGCATGAATGTGACGATGTTATCGATCTGATTGCGGGTCAACTCGCCGCCGTGAGCCAGCCCAAAGGGGTTCATGCCAAAATTCGGACGTCCGTAAGAAATGACCTCGACCATGGCTGAATCGGTCAGCGTGTAAAGCACATCTTTGCTGTTGATAGGTGTGATCTCTTCGCCTTCGAGCCCTTCCACGCCTTCGATGATAGCTACAGAGCCATCATCGCCATGGCATTCGACGCACTGCACGGAATACAGGTCCTGGCCCGCAACGATGCGTTCTACCAAAGTGACGGGAACTTCCTCTTCAGCGGTTTCAACTTCCGGGGCGAAAAGAAGCGCTCCCCCGGTGAAAGCGACCATCAGAACGGAAGCAATCATGGAGGTCCAGATCATGGATTTCTTAGCCCCACCCTTCATCGTAAAAGCTATGATGAACAGCAGCAGGAAAGCCTGGGCGGGCACGACCAATCCACCGATGGTCTGCAGGATACCAGCCAGGTAAAGGCCTTCTTCGCCGGAGGTTGTAGGAACATCCGATAGCCAGGTCAGTGTGACCATACTGACGATAAAGACAGCCATCACACTGAGCGGCAGCACACGCTTGCCATAATAGCGATAAGGGGATTTCTCGATGAAGGGCAACAATGTCAGCACGCCGATGGCAATAGTTGGGATGATAATCGTGGCGATGAACTCGATCTTGCCCAGCACGGGAATCTGGCCATAGAGCGCCAGGAATTTGAATAAGAACAGGAAGTACCATTCAGGACGTGGGATGTAGGAGGTGTCGCTGGGATCAGCTTTTGGGGCATCGTGCACACCGACGAAGGTCGCCAGCAGAACCAGCAGGACGAATATGCCCAGCGCCACAATGACATCTTTGAAGATGCTATCCGGCCAGAAGCGCTCACTACTGTGATTCAGTTCGCGTTCGTATTTTTCGTTGATTGTTTTCTTGGTTTCTTCGTTCATGGCGGGCTCCTTAACCTTCCTCGTCCGGGAAGTGGGATTCGCCGTGCTTGATGATCAAATATAAGTGCGCGCCGATCAGGGCTGCCAGCAGGCCGGGCAGGATCCAGATATGCGCGGAGAAAAAGCGCTGCAACGTGAGCGCGCTTAAGTCCGGGCCGCCGCGTAGTGTTTTCAGGATAAAGTCACCGATAAAGGGCACGCTGCCGGCAATTTGTGTGCCAACCGTGGTAGCCCAGTAAGCCTGTTGGTGCCAGGGCAGCAGATAGCCGGTAAAGCCCATACCGACCGTTAGCAACAGCAGGCCAACGCCGACCAGCCAGGTCAACTCACGCGGGTATTTATAAGAAGCCGTGACGAACACACGGATCATATGGATAAAGACCACCAGCACCATCAGGCTGGCACCCCAATGGTGAATACCGCGGATGAGCCAGCCGAAGGCCAGGTCATTCATGATGTACTGAATTGAGTCGTAAGCGTGATCAGGGGAGGGCGTATAGTAAACCGTCAGGAAGATGCCGGTCAGTCCTTGCATGACGAACAGAAACAGGCTGGCCGAGCCAAGCGTGTTCCACCAGTTGCCTTCCGGTTCGGGGCGGTCGAGTAGGCTTTTGTACAAGCCATCGAAGCCGAGGCGTTCATCCAGCCAGGTGTAGACTTTTTTCCACATATCAGGCCTCCGACTCCAACTCAACCGGGACGATGGTGATGACGCCTTCCGCATCCACGCTGTATTCGAAGTGGCCGAGCGGTTCGGGTGGCGGGCCGTCCAGCACTTTGCCCTCCGCGCTAAAGCTGGCATCGTGGCAGGGACAGGTAAACTTCTGGGTGTCCTGGTTCCAATTTACAGTGCAGGAAAGATGCGTGCAACGGCTGGACAGGACGAGAATATCGTCAGGAGATTCAGATTTACGCAAGACGTAGCCACCGTAGTTGCTGGCGGTCCGCTCCCAGCCGTTGACTTTGGTAATCGTAAATGAAAATTGATGAAATTGGCCAACTGGAATATCTTCCAACTTGCCAATTGTGACGGGGGCTCCAGCCTTATCTTCCCGCAGTGCCGGAGCGATCAAATAACCAATAGCCGGGATTCCAAATACAGCGCCAATGATGCCCCCTACAACACCGGTCGTCGCCTTGATGAAATCTCTGCGGCTGAGCCGGTTAGAACCAGACATGCGCACCTCCTGGATGAATTTTTGTGATTACGTGCACAAAGTAGCCCTATTCTACTTTAAGATTAGAGGTTACGCAGTTTGCGAAAATAAGTCTCATTCACATTCAACTGCACAACTCCTGAATATAAGAGATATCGATTAGAATAAAAGCAATGCGCAACTTTACACAATTCAACAAATTGGATTATAAGGGTCTCTGACACCTTTTTTAGAGGAAGTCTGAAACGAAATAACTAGGATGATAGTCACTTTCTACTGTTTAGTGTCCGTGTGATAATCATCAAGACCATTTTCGAGTTTTTCAAGGAGGCATAGATGGGCCTGAAGAGGAATGTCAGCCTGGTCACAGGCCTGCGATACAAAGGACAGGGGCCAATGCTGACCTTTGTCCTGCATCGCATCGGCGGGCTTGGAATGGGAATTTTTGTAACGGTACATATTGTGGCCTCATTCGTAGGTGGAGAAATCGGAGGCTTCGCCAATAATATTTATACACACTGGCTCTTCCAGATATTTATTTTCTTCTGCGCATTATTCCACGGCATCAACGGTCTGAGAATTACTATCCTGGACCTGTGGCCGAAGTTGATCGCCTACCAGCGTGAAGCCATCTGGGTAGAGTGGGCGGTCTTCATCCCGGTCTACGCATTGGCCGTTATCGTTATCTTACAAACTGCGTTGGGAGGTTAAGACAATGTCTGAAAAATCTCTTCCCCTCAGCAAGCGTGGCCTCAACTTTGAAATGTTCATGTGGCTCATCACGCGTCTCACAGCGCTGGCAATGTACGCGTTACTACTCACCGCTGTCATCGGCGCGCTCATCATGGGGGCACGCACCCAGATGAACATCGCAGATGTAATCCGCTGGTCGTTCATGCCCAACCCTTCCCACGTACAAAGCACAAACGTGCCAGACCTGGCTCCCTGGAGCACAACTTTTTGGCGACTCCTCGCCAGCGCCTTCCTTTTCATCGCAGTCGCACATGGCACACATGGACTGGTCGTCATCGCAGACGATTACATCGTCTCGTCGCGCGGACGCAATACTGTGCGAGTATTAAGCATTCTTATGGTGATTGCCATGACCGCCATGGGCCTGTTCATCCTCTGGACTCAGTAGGACGGTATTCATGAACACACATCAATTTGAAGTTGTGGTCGTTGGCGCGGGCGGCGCTGGCCTGATGGCCGGTCTGTACGCCTCCAAAACTGCCAAGACCGCCGTTATCAGCAAACTCTATCCCACGCGCTCGCACACCGGCGCGGCGCAGGGCGGCATCGGCGCAGCCCTGGGCAACTACGAAGAAGATCGCGTTGAATGGCACACCTATGACACCGTCAAAGGCTCGGACTATCTGGGTGACCAGGATGCCATCGAATTTATGTGCGAGGAAGCTATCCCAGCTGTGTACGAGCTTGAGCACATGGGCCTGCCCTTCGACCGTACCCCCGAAGGCCGCATCTCACAGCGTCCTTTTGGTGGCCACACCAACAATGAAACCGGCAAACCCGTCCGCCGCGCCTGCCATGCGGCTGACCGCACCGGTCATATGATCCTGCAAACCCTCTATCAGCAGTGCCTGAAGAACGAGGTCAAGTTCTACGATGAGTTCCAGGTGCTCGATCTGCTGTTAGTAGATGGTAAAACGGCGGGCGTGGTAGCAGTAGAACTGGCAACCGGCGAGTTGCACACCTTCCACGCCAAGGCCGTCATCATCGCCACCGGGGGGCACGGGCGCGTCTGGGAGATCACTTCCAACGCGTATGCCTACACTGGCGATGGTGCCGCCATTGTTTACCGCCGCGGCATCCCGCTGGAGGATATGGAGTTCTTCCAGTTCCATCCCACCGGCATTTATAAGATGGGCATCTTGATCACCGAAGGCGTGCGCGGCGAAGGCGGTGTGCTACTCAATAGCAAGGGCGAACGCTTCATGAAGGAATACGCACCCACGGTGAAGGACCTGGCCTCACGTGACGTTGTCAGCCGCGCCATGTACCTGGAAATGCGCGACGGACGCGGGATTGGAGGCAAGCGCTTCCTTTATCTGGACGTTACACCTGCTACCGTTAACAAATACGCTGCCATCGATGAACGCACCAATCTGGATGGTTCCGAAGTCAAGATCACCGGCGAACAGATCATGGCCAAGCTGCCCGACATCATCGACTTCTGCCGCACCTACCTGGGCGTGGACCCGATCACCCAGCCCATGCCCGTCCAGCCCACAGCGCACTACACCATGGGCGGCATCCCCACCAATCAATACGGCGAAGTGGTGGTGAATGATAAGAATAAGGTCTTCCCCGGTCTGTATGCGGCAGGCGAGGTGGCTTGTGTTTCCGTCCACGGCGCGAATCGCCTGGGGACGAATTCCTTACTGGACATCATTGTCTTCGGCAAGCACGCCGGGCTGCGGGCAGCGGAATTCGCCCAGGGCGCGGACTACGTGCCTCTCCCGGCGGATCCGACTGCTTTTTCACGGGAGCAGTTTGACGGCCTCAGACATGGAAGCGGGGAGGCAAACGTCTTCGATATCGGCAACGAGATGAAGTCCATCATGTTCGATGACGTGGGCGTCTTCCGCACCGAAGAAGGAATGCAGACCGCGCTAAAAAAGGTCAACGAGTTGCAGGAGCGCTTCAAGCAAGTCAAAGTCCAGGATACCGGCAAGATTTTCAACACGGAATTGCTGAATGCCTGGGAAATGGGCAATCTGCTGGACATGGCCGAGGTGATCACGCTCTCGGCGCTCAACCGCAAGGAAAGCCGCGGTGGGCACGCCCGTGACGATTACTCCGAACGCGACGATGAAAACTGGCTGAAGCACACCCTGGTCTGGAAAGAGGATGGCAAACTGAAGATCGGGTACAAACCGGTTGTGATGACCCGTTTCGAGCCGAAGAAGAGAGTTTATTAATACCGTTCTGAGCGGAGTGCCGGGCGCAGGCAAGGCACGTAGTCGAAGTGTCCTTCGACTTGCACTTCGTTCCGCTCAGCGTGAATATGATGAGGTGTCTTAATGGATGTAACATTAAAAATCTTCCGATACAATCCCGAAAAAGACCAGAAGTTCCATTACGAGAGCTACACGCTCGAGGCTGAGCCAACCGACCGAGTGCTTGACCTGCTCGAAAAGGTCAAAGCCTACAACGACGGGACACTTTCCTTCCGCCGCTCGTGCGCGCACGGTGTGTGCGGCTCGGATGCCATGCGCATCAACGGACGCAATATGCTGGCCTGTAAAGTCCTGGTTAAAGATGTGGGGGCAAAAGTCACGATCGAACCCCTGCTCGGGTTGAAGGTCATCAAAGACTTGATCGTGGACATGGAACCTTTCTTCGACAATTACAAGAAGATCCTGCCGTACTTCATCAACGAGAGCCCCATCCCTGAAGACGGCAAGGAACGCATCCAATCCCAGGAGGAACGCGCGCGCTTCGATGACACCACCAAGTGTATCCTGTGCGCGGCCTGCACCACCTCCTGCCCGACCTTCTGGGCCAATGACGATTACTTTGGCCCGGCAGCACTGGTCACCGCACATCGCTTCGTCTTCGACAGCCGTGATGAAGACGCTGCGGACCGGCTCCAGGTTGTGTCTGAGACCTCCGGCCTGGCGCGCTGCCACACAGTCTTCAACTGCACGATGGCCTGCCCACGCGAGATCGAGATCACGGTGGCGATAGGTGAGTTGAAGATGGCGACGATTACGGGGAAGCTGGATTGATAGACCGTAGACGATAGACGGAGGACCGAGGCTAACACCTCGGTCTTTTTGCTTTTAGATGTCATTGCGAGCGAGTGCAGCGAGCGTGGCAATCTCCCCATGTTCTACAATTCTATAATTTTCAGAAGGCCTATATAATCTCCACATGAAACCCTGGAAAACCAATTCACGTAAAACCGTACTCGATAACTCCCCCTGGCTGACCGTTGAGCACCATACCGTTGAACTCCCGAATGGCCGGGTTATCCCCGACTGGCCGTGGGTCATCACACCCGACTACATCAACGTGGTTGCCATGACCGAGGATGAGCACTTCATCTGCTTTCGCCAGGTCAAATACGGGATCAAAGGAACGACGCTTGGAATCATCGGCGGATATATCAACGATGGAGAACAATCGCTGTCAGCCGCCAAACGAGAACTTCTGGAGGAAACCGGCTACGAAGCCCCGGACTGGATTTCGCTGGGTAGTTATCTGGTCGATCCCAATCGTGGCATCGCCACCGGGCATTTGTTCCTGGCACGCGGGGCACAGTACGTAACGCCCCGGGATGCAGATGATCTCGAAGAACAGGAGCTGGTTTTGCTCACACGTCAAGAGATCGAACATGCGATTGAAGTGGGCGAGATCAAAGTCCTTGCCTGGGCGGCAGCGGTCGCATTTGCGT
>JBAVJG010000143.1:0-3201 GCA_049687655.1 Anaerolineales bacterium
GAACGTGCCCATCTTGGCCAGATCGATTTTGGTGGTATAGCCAATAATGCTCATCACACCAAACAGGGATGCACTTGCCAGAAAGGTATAAGCTACACTTCCCAGCGTGTAGACTACGAAAAGTAGGGACAGAGTCAATCCGTTCAAAGCTGCGTAGATGAGGAACAGGGCGATAGCAGTCGCGGACGAGATGCGCTTAATGCCCCAGGAGAGCCCCATTACCAGCGCCAGTTCGACGAGCAATAATCCAAAGAAAATAAGAGGTTGGCCTGTCAATACCTGGAATAGGGGCGAGGCGCTGACAAAAGCGGCAACTCCGGCGGTGATGAACAAGCCCAACGTCATCCAAACGTAGACGCGCCGTAGTACAGCTCCCAGAACATCTCTAGAGTCGCTGTCAATATAGGCACGAAGATGGATATCCGGATAGTTATATGCCATATTAGCCTCTATTTCTCCCCCGCCGGACTCTCGGCGAGCGGCAGGTTGGCAACGCAATTATCTTCACCAAAAATGTTGGGGACATAGGCATCTGCATGCCAGTCGTTGCACCAAACCTTGCCGTTGATCAAATACCGGAACTGGTACTCATGCCCCGGGTCCAATTCGAGCGAGGCGGTGTAGACATCCTTGTGCAACGTCATTGGTGTGGCGCTTTTTTTCCAGTTGTTGAAATCGCCCGCCAGGTTGACGTGCTTGGCTTTTACGCCTTGCGGGCATTCTTCCTTGGGGAGTTCGAAATCAACTTTCCAAACCTTGCGGGATTTTATATAAGTTTTCTTCAACATATCAGCCTTCTTTCTAGCGCCAGATTGCCTGGAACCAATCAATTGTTATCTATCTCATTATCGTTCTAATGCCGTCCGATTTCTTTACGAATAGCTTATGAGGGGATTAACTCCAACTTAAATAGGACTTACGCAAAAGAATAGGAGAAGACCGAAAATAAGGGGGGCGAGCGCAGCTCGCCCCCCTTATTTTTGCAATGTGCGTAAGTCCTATTATTATTGAGCTTCCAGGCCGGTCTGTACGCGGTTGCCCAGGCGATCATAGGCAGCGATAAGGCCAATCGCAATTACGTACAAAAACAGCACGTGGAATAAATTGTTAATCCCTGATAATGGGAAGACCATCCCCAGGGTGAAGTTGTACATGAAGTGCAGGAGGATAGCCCCCAGGATACTCTTCTGGTTATGGTTGTAAACCCAGGTCAGCATGAACGTTAGTGGAACAATCCCGAACATAAAATACCAGAAGTCTGGTGTCCCAATACCCCACTGATATTGTGTCGTGCCGCGTACGAAGAACAGGGGTAGATGCCAGGCCCACCAGAAGGGAGCCAGAACCAGGCTGGCCACAAAAGGCGACCAACGGCTCTGCAACCGGTCAAGGGCATAGCCGCGCCAGCCCAGTTCTTCCGAGAGCGGCCCGGTGATAATGCCGGTGATCACGATCCCGATCAACAGGAATGGGTTGGCAGCGATTTGCGACAGCCGTTCAAATTGGGGCAATGGATTCCCGAACAGGCTGTTAAGGCTGAACAGGATGGCGAACAGGGCTGGAAATACCAGAAAGATGAAGAGATACCAGCCCGTTGAGATGCGCTTGAAATCGATCACGCGTTTCCAGAAATCGCGGCGTCCCTGCCTGTCCCTGTTTCGATAGACCATGATGATGCCTGCAACAGAAGGGCCAAACCCGCCAAGGGCGAACGGGATCAATAGCATTGTTCCGTTGACATCCTGGCCGATTAGTGCGAGCGGTATCCAAAATAGCCAGGAAATAATATACGTCAGCAATATGAAAATCCAAAATTTTTTGCTGACAGATTGGGAGTAGTTTCCTTCCATTGATTATCTCCTTTTTGTAATTGTGACTGGTTTTGTTTTTATGGTTTTTGATTTATTCCGGTGGCAGGGGTGGTCCGCTCATATCGAAGACAAAAGTGGCAGCCGTATTTTGATTCCCTTGCTGATACGCGCGGATAACGTACTTTGTTCCCGTTTGCAACGTTTTGCCTTTCATCGGCACGTTGAGTTCCCATTTGCCTTGTTTTACATCAACGCATGTGTTGCCAGGCCACCATGCTAACGGGGCATCCTCGGCCAGGAGTTCGGTGTTTACACAAGACTCATCTGGCAAGCTGCTTTTACCGTGAACAGTGATCTGTGTGTCGCTTACGGTTACTCCTTCAATTGTGATACTTTCGTCAGATAGCTGGTTCTGGGGTTGCGGTACATCCGTGGATGCGCTGCAACCAGTAATAATCAAAAGAACCATGATCATGTAAATGGCAATTATTCCTAAATTCAACCTGATATTCATTTTTATCCTCCTTTTTCGTTAAGTTTCATCGAAAGATTTTCTTATTCGCTTGACCCCGGTTCTGATCTTCAACCAAGCTGGAAATTCAATCCATAGATAACGCGAAAAACAGCCCGTTGTCCTTCTATGATATCAGGTGTGGTACGGAAAAAGGAAAATAGTCCTTTGATATTGAACACCAGCACGTTGGCTGCCCTTTGTTGCACTTATGAGTTGAATCTAAGTCCTGAAAGAAACAAACCATCCATTATATTTGAGATGGGACAAACTTATAAATTTACGATTGCCTTCAACTTTGCCCGGAAGATTTAGAAACCGAACTTGGGACGAGCACGCTCTGACTCCCATCCAGGTTGGTGTGTACTTCGTAGGTCTGGTTGTTCGCTGACAGGGTAATCTTGAAACCGTCCACGACGTGCATGGCGCACATGATCCCGGGTCTCTGCACGCCCAGGCAGCTATCCGGCCATTGGACAGCTTGCGCATCCACGAGTTGGATAGTTTCCTCGTTGATGTTCAATTTATCAGCTAAGAATGATTTTGCCCTGGCGACAGGCAATGTAGGCATTCCACTCTGGACGGCTGTGGTTGGGAGGGGCTGTGGCGAAGGAACTGCCTGTGTCCCAGACCCGGCGCAGGCGGTCAACAGAATTGCTATAAATGAACAGGCCAGGATGATAGTCAGCCGTATTTTAGGCGAATTGGTATCGCTTAAGGTTAATGTATTTGTTTTCATTTTTTCCTCGTAGACTTTGTGTTTGTTCTTTTCGTCCCTCATTATTCCCAGGATGACAGGGATTTCCAGAAATCATCATATCCGTATCCAACCGGGTTGTCCTTAGCAAACTTTTATATTCAGCTTAAGAGAATCTAACA
>JBAVJG010000144.1:0-4001 GCA_049687655.1 Anaerolineales bacterium
GTAAATATCCGAACCAGAATCCTGGTTTTTGAAGGCAATTCGATAGATTCGAGTTCGGGTAAATATGCAAGAAGCAGTAAGATCCCATGACGCTATTTGATGATATTCTCACACAATTCCCCCCTGATGTCCAAGCGACAGTGCGCAAGGTGTGGGATGCGTTAGGCTCCAATGAAAAGGCCAGTTTCCTGTCGCTCCTGGTGGGGTTCCCGGCGGACACGAATCTCGTAAAATTGCTGGTCAAGTTATCCACCGCCCAGATCCGGCAAGCTTATGGCACCAAGCACCGGGTCGTCATCGTCGGCCCGACCAACGTTGGCAAATCCACCCTGTACAATCAACTGGTACAGAACAAAGGCGACCAGGCGGCGGTGAGTCCCTTGCCGGGCACCACAACCGAAAATCAACAGGCCGATGCAGCCCTGTTTACTGTGGTCGACACACCCGGCGCGGATGCAGTCGGGCATGACGGCGAGCAAGAGAAGGACCTGGCCCTATCGGCAGCAGCGGAGGCCGATTTCCTGGTGCTGGTTTTCGACGCCATCCAGGGCATTAAAAAGACCGAGCAGGAATTGTTTAACGAGTTATCTGCTCTGAAGAAGCCTTTCGTAGTGGTGCTGAACAAGATTGACCTGGTACCACGCAAAGACCTGCAAGCTGTCATTTCCAACGCTGCCCGGAACCTGGGCCTGGAACCCGATCAGATCGTTCCAATCGTCGCCAAAGACGGCAAGAATCTCGGCAAAGTGCTGCTGGCCGTAGCAGCCACCGAGCCAGAAATGGTTGCCGCCCTGGGACAGGCTCTGCCGGAATACCGCTGGCAGCTCGCCTGGCAATCTATCGTCAGGGCGGCCTCGATATCGGCCGCCATTGCATTGACACCGCTGCCGGTCATCGATTTTGTCCCGCTGGTGGCCACGCAGTCGATCATGGTGGTCAGCATCGCCCGCATCTATAACTATAAGATTACCCTAAAGCGCGCCTCCGAACTGGTCGCCACCTTCGGCCTGGGGTTCCTGGGGCGAACCATCTTCCAGGAACTGAGTAAATTGGGCGGGCTGCCAGGCTGGCTGTTGAGCGCGGCGATTGCTGCATCTACAACTATAGTGATGGGTTACGCGGCCGTGCGCTGGTTCGAAAAAGGCGAGAAGCTTTCGAGCGAAACACTCAAAAATCTTACCCAGGGGATGACCACAACCTTGCTGGATACCCTCAAAAGTCTCGGAAAACGCAAACCAGGCCAAAAAGGAATAAGAGAGCGTATCACCCATTTGCTAGAAAGCTCACCCCTGGCCGAAAGCCGCTCGGCGCTTGACAGTGAAGCGGGTGAGTAAAATATCTCTCAACAAATAAAACCTACGTTCTATATCTCCCCCAAGTGGCGGAGGCAAACACTCCCCGGTCGATGGATGTGGCCGGGGAGTGTTTGTTATATGATTAATGTATATTACAGAGTGCTGCATAAATATTTGAATTTCAATCCTGAATTATGGAGGCAATTTGCCAGATATTAATTCAGAAAAATAGGAAGAAGCAGTAGAAGTAGTATGAAGATCGTAACATGCGTTCATTACACCGAGACAACAAAGGTAAATGCCATGCTAAACTCAGAGTCCCCCCCACAAAGTGTCTGCATCGTAGGAGATGGCTCACTGTTCCAGGAAGTTATCGAGCTATTGGTAACAGAAAGAACCAATTTACTTGTATCAAGCGCCATATACTCCGACGACCTCGCCTTTCTGGATCCCATCGCTTCCCGCCCGCTGGATGTGATCCTGGTCTGTGAGACTGATTCGCTGAACTCGAAGCATATTCTCAATTCAGTTTTAGCATTCCTCACAGTAACTGGATTGCGTATTGTTATCGTCCACCTTGACGCCTCAGTGATTGATGTATATGCATGCCCCACCCTTGTGGATGGGAAGTTATTCGGCCGACCGCGCCGTATAAACGCAAAATCGGGCGACGATCTGATAGACGCGATTCGGAGAAAACGCAATGGACAAACACGATCAAGAACCCGAGTCTTGCAATAAGTGTCAGATACTATCTCCCCCAAGTGGCGGAGACAAACACTCCCCGGTCGATGGATGTGGCCGGGGAGTGTTTGTTCTATACTGAGAACGAGTAAGAAAATATTGCTTCTTGCGTAATTGGACGAACTAGCGCACCATTTTTTGGGAACAACGAATGTCTGAGAACAAATATTTACGCAGCACATAGTAAAACAACTTGAAACCTATTGCAAGTCAAACAAAAGGAGTACTGCCATGTCAGTCGCAAAAGTAACCGAAATCATAGCCTCTTCCCCAAAAAGTTTTGAGGATGCCTTAGAAAGAGGTGTCGCACGCGCTCATAAAACGCTCAAGAATCTCAAGTCTGCGTGGGTCGAGAGTCAGCAAGTCCAACTGGACGATGATGGACAAATCACGGAATACCGAGTGCAGTTGAAGGTTACGTTCGTTCTCGAAGATTGAGAAGAATACCGATAGCATTTTCATACGTTAATGAAGGAGATTTCTTGTGAATACTACATATATTATTGCCGCTGTTGTTCTGGTCTTGGTGATCGTAGGCCTGATATTGGGGCCGATTTTTGCCCGTCGTAAACGCTCGAATCGTTTTCAGAATCAATTTGGGGACGAGTATGACCGCACTGTGCAAGCCCTGGGGAACGAGAAGGAAGCACAAACAGAGCTGGATGAACGAAGGAAACATGTCGAGACTTTGAATATTCGGCCACTTTCCCTGAAAGAGCGCGAGCGTTACCTGGCTGATTGGACCGCTGTCCAATCCAAATTTGTCGACGAACCGGGGCAGGCGGTCGGAGATGCAGACCACCTGATCATGGAGGTTATGCATTTACGCGCCTATCCCGTATCCGATTTTGAGCAGCGGGCGGCTGATATCTCGGTCAATTACCCCGATCTGGTAAGCAATTACCGCGCCGCGCGGGAGATCGCGCTCAAAAATGAGCAGGAACAGGCAGATACTGAAGAATTAAGGCAGGCAATGATTCATTACCGCTCTCTGTTCGAAGAACTCCTTGAAACAGATGCGGAAGCCGTGCTGGAAACTTAAGATGAATGGAATGGGCAGCGCTGTGTAAGCTGCGTAAACAAGTCAGACATGCATATGCCTGCCATTCACCCAGGAGAAGAAAATGATTAATTTCATTGTTTGGATCATCGTTGGAGGTTTGATCGGTTGGGTAGCCAGCCTGATCATGAAGACCAATAGTCGGCAGGGCTTGATCGCCGATATTATTGTCGGCATCGTAGGCGCCTTCGTAGGCGGCTTCATCCTGAGCCCACTTTTCAATGTCAGCACGATCAACGAGGGCAACTTCAGTATCCCGGCCCTGTTAGTGTCGCTGGGCGGCGCAATCATCCTGCTGGCGGTTTCCAAGTTGTTCCGCAATATTGGCGGGTTCCTGTTGATTGTCGTCATCGTGCTGATCATCATAATTTATTTCAACTGCTGGCCGATGGCATCCACATCAGCGTTTTGCACAAGCGTCAGAGCGTTGCCATTCCTGCAATGAACCCCCCCGCCTGTCTTCCTCCCCCAAGTGGCGGAGACGAATACTCCCCGGTCGATGGATGTGGCCGGGGAGTTTTCGTTGTACTATGAATATATGACCCGCTTATATTTAGCCGATGCCCTACCCGAGGAGCGCTCTGCCCTGCGCCTGCTGCTACTGGATCTGAAGATGGAAGTAGTTGGCGAAGCGGCCGATTGGTCTACTACGTTAGCTCAGGCCCCAATCAGCCGCGCAGATATGTTGTTGATAGACTGGGAATTGCTCCCTAATTCAGCGACTGCAGCGCTTAAAAAACTCCGAAAGGCCTGCCCGGCTGCGCTGGTCATCATTCTCATCAGCCACCTGGACGCCCGTCATCAAGCCGCGCTCTCCGCTGGAGCGGATGCGTTTATCAGTAAAGGTGAGATGCCCGAGCGCCTGGCCGAACGCCTGCGATCTGTTGCTGCAAGCATTCAAA
>JBAVJG010000145.1:0-10064 GCA_049687655.1 Anaerolineales bacterium
AGGCGGTATCTACGCTCACATCCGACACCCGCTTTACAGTTCGCTGTTGTTGCTGGCATGGGGAATTTCCTTTAAAGCGCCAAGCTTACCAGGCGTTCTGTTGGCCCATGTTTCTACTACTTTTCTACAGAGTGCTGCGTAAATATCCGAACCAGAATCCTGGTTTTTGAAGGCAATTCGTTAGATTCGAGTTCGGGTAAATATGCAAGAAGCAGTAATTGCGACTGCCAGAGCGGATGAAGCCGAATGTATCCGCTACTTTGGAGATGAGTATCAAGAGTATATGCAAACAACCAAACAGTTTATCCCGTTTTTGTTTTGAGAAAGAGTAAAAAATGAAGGCAATGCTATTGAACGAACTAGGGGAGATGAAATCGAATCCGAATCCCCTCAGCCTGGAAGATGTCCCAGAGCCGACTCCCGGCGAGGGCGAGGTATTGATCAAGGTCGCGGCCTGTGGGGTATGCCACACCGAATTGGACGAGATCGAAGCTCGCACGCCACCGCCGGAACTGCCAGTCATTTTGGGACACCAAGTCGTGGGGACTGTCGAACAGGTCGGACAGGTCTCACATGTCAAGGTCGGCGACCGCGTTGGTGTAGCGTGGATTTATTCGGCGTGCGGCGAATGTGAGCACTGCAAAGCGGGCGAAGAAAACCTGTGCGACCAGTTCCAGGCTACCGGCCGGGATGCCGATGGTGGTTACGCACAGTACATGACCGCTCCCGCGGATTTCACCAATCCTATCCCCGAGCTGTTAGAAGATGCGGAAGCCGCACCGCTACTGTGTGCCGGGGCGATTGGTTACCGCTCTCTGCGCCTGGCAAACATCCACGACGGGCAGTCGCTCGGGTTGACCGGCTTCGGTGGGTCCAACCATCTGGTGCTCAAGATGGCCAAGCATAAGTACCCCAATTCCGATATTTTTGTCTTCACCCGCAACCCGGACGAACGGGAGTTTGCCCGCTCATTGGGAGCTGTTTGGGCAGGCGAGATCGAAGCTACTTCCCCACAGAAACTGGACGCGATCATCGACACCACACCGGTCTGGAAGCCAATTGTGGAGGCGTTGAGAAATTTAGATAGCGGTGGCAGGCTGGTAGTCAATGCAATCCGCAAAGAGGATGTCGACAAGGACTATCTGCTTAAGCTGGATTACCCGTCCCATTTATGGATGGAGAAGGAGATCAAGTCCGTCGCCAATGTGACCCGCAAGGATGTGCGCGAATGTTTGAAATTGGCCGCCGAGGCCGGTATCCGCCCGGATTACCAGGAATACGCGCTGGAAGATGTCAACCAGGCATTGCAGGAACTGCGGCAGGGGAAAATCAGGGGCGCAAAAGTGTTGGCCATTGAGTCATGAACGCTGAATCACCTTCCAGAAAAAAACTGACCATAGCCGTTTTTGCGAGACTGTTGTCGGCCATCCCGGCGCTCTGGCTGCTGTTCTTCTGGCCGGCCGGAACTCTAGCATACTGGGAAGCCTGGGTTTACATGGCAATCTTGTTGATCCCGATTATGCTGGTTGCCATTTACCTGCTGAATAACGACCCTGCTTTGCTGGAACGCAGAATGCAAATGCGAGAGCAACAGACACAACAAAGATGGATCATCGCTTTAATCTCGATCTTCTTTTTGCTGACCTTTCTGCTGCCCGGTTTCGACAAACGCTACGGGTGGTCCGATGTACCGGTTTGGACAGTCCTGATCGCGGATGCCATCGTGTTGTTGGGTTACGGCCTTTTCTTTCTGGTTTTGAGGCAGAACAGCTACGCCGCCCGCACCGTTGAAGTAGAGCAGGGACAGGAAGTGATCTCGACTGGCCCGTATGCGCTTGTGCGGCACCCAATGTATTCAGGGGTGTTGCTGATGTATAGTTTTTCTCCGCTGGCGTTGGGTTCGACCTGGGCTATGCTGCCCATGATCCTGCTGCCGTGCTTCCTGGCTGCACGCATCCTAAATGAGGAGAAGGTTTTGCGCGAGGAATTGGAAGGGTACGAGGAATATACTCAAAAGGTAAAATATCGATTGATCCCGGGATTATGGTAATCGCAACTCAATGAATAAGATCGAAGCACAGATAATCCTACATACTGAGCTGCTTCACTTCCGAGACCGGAGTTATGAGGAACTTCAAAATTTAATGGGATCGCCTCATGTTATCGAACGAAATGGAGCCAGTGGAGCTTCCTATGTAATTGAGATCGAAGTATTTTGGGATAACCCCAAACAAGCGGGCAGCAATCTGAGAGTTTTAGGTTCTATCGACAACGGTAAATTTCCTTCATCACTCCTACCACTCTCATCTGACTTCATCATGAATCCAGAAGGAAACTTCATCGGAGAGTGAATCCTAAACCGCTTTAATTTTTCCAGATAATTCATACAGATAACCAAATAAATGCTCCCTCAACATCCAAAAACCATCCCTGCCGAAATCCGCGACTTCGCCGAGTGGCACCACGGGCGAGAAACTTATGCGGTCTGGATACTGCGTATGGAAGAGGCCCTCATCCTCGACAAATTCAAATCCGCCAGGGAGCATCTGGACGGTTACCTGCTCGAGCTGTATCGACGCCAGCCGCATATCACTTTGTTCGTGTGCGGCTTTTTAGTAGATACACTACAATACAACGACGACTTCACTCAAACGCAATTGCAGGCCCAAATCGATACTTTGGAGCAGACCCGCATCCAGCCATTTGAGATCGAGATTGGCGGGCTGGGGAGTTTTGCCTCCGCGCCGTTTCTGGAAGTATATGACTCGGATAGTGGCATCGCCCGCCTGCGAGAAATTCTATCACGCGGAGGCAGGGAATTCCGCACGACCACTTACAGCCCGCATCTGACCGTTGGCCTGTACGCAGGCGCGTTTGATAGCCGGGAAGTAAGCAGGCGATTGGCAGAATTTCCGATTGACACAATCAGGTGCAAAGTTGAGACTGTCACGCTGGCAACCTACCGGGCGCAGGAAATTGCCGGGCTGCTCACACACCAGCATGAAGTATCATTCAGTCAGGAGTGAAAAAAGGAACGCTACCGTATATGACCTTTCAAAAAGATGCCGAACAATACGAGACCAAAGCCCTAAACAGACTGGTCGACTTCAGTGACCATCGCGTGCTGGAAGTGGGCTGTGGTGAAGGCCGTCTGACGTGGAATTATGCCCGGTCGGCGAAACAGATTGTAGGAATAGACTCCGACCCGGATGCTATTAGAGTGGCGAACTACGATATGCCCGATGACCTGCGCAAAACGACAGCCTTCGCCTGCGCCAGTTCACTATACCTGCCTTTTTCTCACGAGAAGTTCGACATCGCGCTGCTCTCCTGGTCGCTGTGATGAATTGAACGGACGGGCATGGTGCATGCCCTGGAGGAGATCAAACGGACACTCGTCCCGTTCGGACTCATGATCGACCTGCGTCCGTTATTGGGACGGTGGCCGGTCGAAGTCGCCTGGGGGAATGAATACCGCGAAGTGGGCCGGCTGACAGACCATCCCGAAGCGCTGGCGGATGACGAAGCCGCCAACAATGCTATCGACGAAGCAGCTCGTCGAAATTGGTTTGAGCTGGAAGGTGGAGAACTGTTTTCGCTATTCTATTCCTGGGATACAGCCAGTGATATGGAGGCGTTCCTGCACGAAGAATGGGACGGTTTTGTGGAACTGGATGAAAGTGTCAGCCGGGCTGCCAAATCAGCCTGGGCGGTCGCGGAGGCGGATGCACGAGTCCGTGTGCGGGTAGATATGCTCATCAATCGCTGGAGAAAACCGGGATAACTTTGGCTGAAACGAGGCACGTTTAGTCTTTATACAATTTGCTCAGAAATGACTTTCTGCAATTGAAAAGTACTTTGTTTTCTTTTAAGAGAATGGGAACAGATGGAAAAACTTGATACCAGCGCTTGTTCAGAAGGGCATTTTCCAGTATAGTGTTTTTAGAATGATCTTATCTTATTTCCAAAGGATTTTTCCATGCCCCTGCGTTTGATGGAAATCTTTTTGCCCGAGAACAACGACAAGACTATCAAAGAATTATTTGAAAACGAAACCACCCTGGATTACTGGTATGAGGAGAATGCGGATGGCAGCCTGTTGATTAAGTTGCTCATTTCCGCCGAAAAAACTGAAAAGATCCTCGACCGGTTGGAAGGAAAATATGGGGGCAGGGACGGTTTTCGCGTGATCCTGCTGCACGTCGAAGCGACAATCCCGCGCGTCGAAGGGATCGAAGATATAACCAATTCAAACGCGGACAAAGCTGTACAGGACCCTGAAGATGAAAAGGATCATCAGGAAAGAGTCAGTCGGGAGGAACTATATGCGGATATTGTCGACAGCGTTAAACTTTCTCGGAATTATCTGACTCTGATTGTAATTTCATCCATCATTGCTGCCGTGGGATTAATGCAAAACAGTGTTGCTATCGTCATCGGTGCGATGGTGATTGCCCCTTTGCTGGGACCGAACGTTGGGTTAGCGTTGGCTACCACTTTAGCGGATTTCGATCTGGGGAAAGCCGCTCTACGAACCGGTCTATCGGGGCTGGGGATTACCCTGGCACTTTCTATCTTAGCCGGGTTCATTTTTTCAATTGACCCCACTATTCACGAAATTGCGACCCGGACGAACGTCCTGCCCACTGACATTCTCGTAGCTCTGGCATCGGGAAGCGCCGGGGTGTTAGCCTTTGCTAGCGGGGTTGCCACAGCGCTGATTGGCGTGATGGTTTCGGTGGCCTTGTTACCGCCGCTGGTCGCCTTCGGACTGTTACTCGGCTCGGGACACATGCCAGAGGCTCTGGGGGCTTTTCTGCTGGTGGTCACGAACATCATATGCGTGAATCTAGCCGGGGTGACGACCTTGTTGTTGAAAGGCATCCGTCCGCGCAGTTGGTGGGAAGCGGACAGAGCTGGCAAGGCATCGCGCTTTGCGATTGGCTTGTGGTCGGCGCTGCTGGTGTTGCTGGTGTTTATTATTTATTTGTCGCGGAGATAAGATGTTGGTTACGCACTACCTCAGTAGGGTCGGCTGAATAAACATTAGATCGTCAACTGCCCAGCGGCGCTCAGGCCGAAGAAAATATTCGGAGGTTTTTGGTACAATTCACACACCCTATGAGAGGAGAAAATAAAATGGCAATTCGAAAAGCAGAAGCAACCTGGAATGGCACGCTAAAAGAGGGCAGCGGCAAGATGAAAGTCGGCAGCGGCCTGTTTGATGTACCATTTTCCTTCAGTACCCGCTTCGAGGAGGAACCCGGCACGAATCCCGAAGAATTGATCGGCGCGGCGCTGGCGGGCTGCTTCTCCATGTTTTTGGCCGCGCAATTGACCGATGCAGGCTTTCCACCCACCCGTGTTCACACAGACTCCGATGTTCATCTCGGGCGTGACGATACCGGTCCCTTGATAGAAAAACTGGTTCTCACCACCGAAGCCGATGTACCCGACGTGGATCAGACAAAATTTGACGAACTGGTCGCGGTTTCCAAACAAAATTGCCCCATTTCCCGCGCGCTGAGGGCTGTTGCAGAGTTAGAAGTAAACGCCAACCTGGTTTAGAAAAACGCCCCAAATAGGAGCGATTTCTTCTTATCCCACATCCCAGCCCAGCCAGCGAGTAAGCAATTTATGCAGCAACATCACCGGGGGTATCAAAATCCCGTGCACGGCAGCACTCAAGCCGAACAAGGTCGCTGCCGAGCGCAGGAAGGCGTTCAAGGAGGGGGTCAGGTTGAGCATCATCCAGGAACCTGCCCCGGCGAAGAGCGCCATCCCGAACAACACGACCACCGAGAGTCCCAGTGGCAACCAGGCGTGCCGGTCCGAGCGCGATGGCAGCATGGTGCTGCTGATGGCGAAGGTCAGGTAGAACCACAGGGCAAAATCCGGGACGTTCGGCAGCAGCGTGACCCCCATCCAAAACAGATTCATCTGTCCGTTGCGCAATACCTCCCAGAGCGGGAGCAGGTGCAGGCGGTAGATGGCAATGTAGGCCACGGCCAGGTTTCCCAGGATCAAGGGCGCCGCGCCGATTAACGAATCACGCACGATGTCGGTCTCGGCCACTTCCACGTAGCCCATGCGCAGATAGCCTTCCGGCATCATCTTGGGGATGACTGAGAAATTTCGCGTGCGCACGAACAACACTTTGGCAAAGATAAAATGGCTGAACTCGTGCAAGATCACGCCGGGGAAGAACAGGATGGAAAAGATCGCCATGGTCAACTGGGCGTTTCCCCCGGAAGCGATATATAATGCAGCCTGAATCTCGCGATGCAGCACACGCTGCAAGGCAATCAACGGCAGCAGCATGAGCACGAACCACAACAGGCCGGGGAATTGGGTCAACATGGACGGTGGACGGTAGACCGTGAACTACACCACCGTCCACGGTCAATGGTCTACGGTCTGCTTGCCGCCTCTACAATCGCGACAAAATCGTCCGCCTTCAGGCTGGCGCCGCCTACCAGCGCACCGTCGATTTCGGGCTGGCTGAAGAACTCGTCCGCGTTGTTCCCTTTGACCGAGCCTCCATACTGGATGCGGATGGCCTGGGCTGTGTCCGCGCCAAACAGGTCGGTCAACGCCGGACGGATGTAGTCCGCTAAAACGGCGTTGGCGTTCTCACCGCTGGAAGCCTTGCCTGTTCCGATGGCCCAAATCGGTTCGTAAGCAACGATAATCTGCGCGGCCTTGGCGGGATCGACGTCAGCCAAACCCCGGCTGATCTGGCGGCGGACAATTTCACCGGTCCTGTCTGATTCGTACTCGTCCTCCGTCTCACCCACACACACGATGGGGGTCAGGGCATGCGCCAGGGCGGCATGTACCTTCTTGTTGACCGTCTCGTCCGTTTCGCCAAAATAAGCGCGGCGTTCCGAATGTCCGACAATGACGTATTTGCAAAACTCGGCCACCATGTCCGGAGCGACTTCGCCCGTATAAGCGCCGCTCTCCTCCCAGTGCAGGTTCTGCGCGCCCAGGCCGATATCGGTGCCCTGCAGCAGGGCACTGACAGCCAGCAGCGCCGGGAAAGGCGGGCACAGGACTTTGTCAACGCCTTCGATCTCGCGCAATTTAAGAGTCATCGAGAAGACCAGCGAACGGGCCTCTTCGACAGTTTTGTTCATCTTCCAGTTTCCAGCAACGATGGGTGTACGCATAGCTCTCCTAATCCACATCCATTTTATTTACAGGTTGAGATTAAATTATATCCTCTCGGGTGAGTAGGATACCATAAATATTAAAATCTCCAAAAATAAAAGAAATTATGGGATTTGCAGGAACAGGACTTCCGCCATAACTCGGATCCATTCGGGCGCGTTGAGGTCGGCCATCAGCGGCTGCAACTGCAATTTGGCTGACTCGTAACGCTCCTCGACGACACCCATTTCACCTTCCAACAGGATCGTCTCATACATATTCGGCGCAAGCTGCTTGACTTTGTTGAGCGCTACCTGCGCATCATCAAATCTGCCATTGTAAAATGCATGCCGCGCTTGCGCTACCAGACCGATGGGTTGATCGACTCGCATGATTTCGTCAATCAAGGGATAGGTTACTTCCAGTTCCGGATCGGGAGCCGCCTTGAAGACCGCTTCATGGAAATTCATCACGATCTCTTCAGGCACATCGCCGCGAACACCAACGCGCTTATACACGCGTAAATACATGGCTGCCGATGCGATCCAGGCCTCCCGGGTATGAAATTGATTCCCGGCTTCTATCAAAAAATCTATGTTCTCTGAGCCCAAATCTGCCGCGTGATTCAGGGTCTCGAGGGCCGGACGTTGCATGTCAGCATCCCAAAACGCCAGCGCCAGATCGAGTTGCGCAAACGGGTCTTCGGGGTTCTGATCAGCCTTACGCCTGGCTTCCTGCACTTCGGGAGGTAAATCTGCCTGTTCTGGCGGCAGTGGCTCGGGGTTTGACCGCGTGGGAGCTACTGACGGAGGAACTACCACCTCCTGCGTGAGAGTTGGTTCCGGCGCACGATTTGCGAGCGGATTCAAGCGATTCTGGCGGATAGCAAAAAATGCGAACACACAGCATATCGTTAGCAACACCCCTCCGGCCACAAAAGGCCAGGGGGAGCGTTTCTTTTGGGGCTCTTTAACAACAGCGGTTTGGGCTGTACTTGTCCGTTGGAAGGTTTCCGCTCTTTTCTCTTTTTGGGCAGTGCCAGTTGGCCGGACTGTATCCGTTCTTTCCTCCTGCCGGGCAGTGACAGGCGGCAGGGTCAGCGCGGTGCCCCGCATAGGCACACCCGCCGATTGCCAGGCTGCTTTGAAAGCACTCACCATTGAAGGGACGTCCGGGTAGCGCCCAGTGCGTTCTTTTGCCAGCGCCTTGAGCAGCACGCGTTCCACGCTCACAGGCACTTTGGGGTTGATGAAGCGCGGCATCGGCAGCGGTGTATAGATGTGATCGTGGATAACCGAGAAAGGTGTGTCTGCGCTGAAGGGTACCTGCCCGACGACCATCTCGTACATCATCACACCAAAGGAGTATATATCGGTGCCTGAGTCCAGGTCTTTGTCGCCCCGGGCTTGCTCTGGTGAGATGTATTGTGGCGTGCCCATGATCGAATCAGATGAAAGCGTCGACTCACCCGCCTGGGCAATACGAGCCAGGCCGAAATCGGCCAGGTACATCTGGCCGTCGTTATTGATCAGTACGTTGCTGGGTTTGATATCGCGGTGCAGGATACCCTGCCGGTGGGCATAGGCCAGCGCCGAACCGACCGCGTCCACCACCTGGGTGATCTCGTCGGCATCCAACGGTCCGCGTGACAGGCGCGCTTTGAGCGTTTCCCCCTCGATATATTTCATGACCAGATACGGATGTTTTTCGTGTTCCGCAAAGTCGTACACCGGCACAATACTGGGGTGTTCCAGCTTTGCCACCACACGCGCCTCGCGCTGGAAACGGCCAATAAAGGACTGGTCCTCAAGGAAAGCCGGGTGCAACACTTTGAGCGCCACATAGCGGTCCAGCGCGGGATGGTAGCCCTTATAAACGGTTGCCATGCCACCCTGACCGAGTTTTTCCATGATGCGATATGGACCGATGTTTTCGCCTTCAGCGAAGGGCATACGCCTACTCCCGTAGATGTTTGACGCTCTAGGATTTGTCGTGAAATGGTCCGGATTCTGGGGTACTTGTCACGGACAATTCCCTAAGTATCAGATTTTTTTTCATTATAGCCCAACTCACTTAGCGCAAACGTTACCGCTTCGTAGACTGGATGTAAAAAAGTAGCGCGAGATTAATCTCGCGCAACGATATTCTTCATGTCACCTGCCCATGCCATTCCCCTATGAGTACATGTGCAAGAGACTCTTCGCTCAGAGTGACACGAACGTTATTTATCCTGCAAGGCAGCCACGCCGGGCAGCGTCAGCCCTTCCAGCATTTCCAGCGAAGCGCCGCCGCCGGTGGAGATATGGGTGATCTTGTCAGCCAATCCGGACTGTTTGACCGCCGCCACAGACTCGCCGCCGCCGACGATAGTAACCGCATCGGACTCAGCTGCAGCCTGCGCGATGCCCAATGTACCTTTAGCGAACTCCGGAAACTCGAACACACCCATCGGCCCGTTCCAGACGATGGTTTTAGCTTCCTTGATGATTTTTGCGTAATGAGTGGTCGTCTCAGGGCCAATGTCCAGGATGCGCCAACCATCAGGGATGGGGCCGGTCGACATGGTCTTGTGGTCGGCATCCGCTTCGAACTTATCGGCGATGACCACATCCACGGGCAGGCGGAATTTGGGACCAGCATCCGCCAGGATTTCCTTGGCGGTATCTAAGGCATCATCTTCCACAAGCGAATCGCCGACCGGATAGCCCTCGGCTTTGAAGAATGTATTGGCCATGCCGCCACCGATCAGGATGTTGTCGGCTTTGGCCAGCAAGTTCTTTATGACGCCGATCTTATCACTGATCTTGGCGCCACCCAGAATAGCCACGAACGGTTTTTCGGGATCGGCTACTGCCTGGCCGAGATATTTGATCTCTTTCTCGAGCAGAAAGCCCGCCACCGCAGGCAGGTAA
>JBAVJG010000146.1:0-3645 GCA_049687655.1 Anaerolineales bacterium
TTTTCCGAATTGAGAGTATCGCCCCGAGCGCCGCGCAGTCGAGAGGCTATTTAAATGTCTAAACAGATTTTATCACAGGCAAGACTTTCAGTTCGCCTGACGATATTTTCTCCAGTAACGCTGCAAACCATCCGCTGACATGCCAACGGGGTTTGCAACTTCGTACACTTTTGTAACCGTCTCGCTCAACCCGGTTGCACGCGCTTGCTCGTCCATCCAATCTGAAAACTTCTTGCGCAATTCTTCTATAGGCGGGTCGGCTGGCATCACTTCATCCAGCCAGCGGGAAACGGCATCCAGGCTTTTTTCCAGTTCGTTCAATTGCCACTCAGGGTCATCGAAAATGCCGAAGTGCGTGGGCGCTATGCGATTGAACTTTTCCTGTCTCAGGCGCTTGACACTTTCGCGCCACCTTTCCAGGTGTAGCTCCGGCGGAGGCATGGGGACGCGCATATACGGAAATCCGGGTATGCGCACGCCGCCAATATCACCGGTAAAACAAATATTTTCGAATAAATAGGCATGATGATGGTAGGCATGTCCGGGTGTATCGATCGGCGTAAAACCTAAATTCCCGATGACAATCTCCTGCGCATCTTCCGCGACCGTGAGCCTGTCCTCCGGAACTGACAGGAATTCTCCCCATAACGAGTCCATTCTGTCGCCATAAATACGACCTGCGCTGGCCAGCAATTTCTCCGGGTTCAGCATGTGCGGCGCACCCACCGGGTGGACGTACACTTCTGTGCCCTGGCGCGCCAGCCATCCAGCCGCACCGGCATGGTCGAGGTGAATATGCGTGAGCAGGACGTGAGTTACGTCAGCGGGGGAATAGCCTCTTTCAGCGAGGGCAGATTGAAGCACAGAAAGAGTCGAGCCGGGTCCGCATTCAACGAGTACTACACCACTAGAATGAGGAATTAGATAGGCAGCAATAGCCTGCTTCCGTCCCTGAAAGTTCAGGTCAAGTGTGATAACGGGGGTCTTCGCCATGAGGAATCCTGTGAGGTCATATTTTCTGAGAAACCGGAAAGTTCCAATGATAGATTAGCGTCGCAATAAATACGACAGACGGGTACGGTGCGCTCTAAAAGCGAATTGTACAGTTTTTCGCCGCCTCGTGAGCCACCGAACGAATCGGCGATGAGGAGCACGACAACCGGACGTAAATTGCGTCTTTGAAGGTCGTCCACAGCAGCCAGCAACTCCGGGTAGACAGTGGGCGTAACCAGGATTGCGCTACTGCCCTGTGGGAGCTGCCCAGCCTGTGCCGCGACCAAACCAGCAATAGATAGCTCGCTTTCAGCCTCGATAAAAGCCAGTGTTTCTAGAATTTTACCTTCCTGGCGCTCGCTCCGCTCTGCCGGAATGATTCTGTACTGATGGCTGGCTGTCACCAACCCGACTGCCCGACGCTGATTCAGATAATAATGTGCCAGAGAAGCGGTTGTGCTGATGGCATATTCGAGGGTAGCTGGTGGTAATTGATACTTCGGGCGCCGGTCAAGCACCCAACCGTCACCATACATTTCAGGGTGCTCATATGGTTTTTCGGTATGAACTGTATGCTGCGCATCCAAAAACAACCACACTTCAGCTTGCGGGTCCTGTTCAAACTCCTTCACGATAAATTGTCCACGACGTGCAGTCGTTGGCCAGTGGATGCGTTTCATCGGGTCACCAGGGACATATTCGCGCACGCCGGAAGCATGTGGAGTCACATCCAGGGCTTTTCGGCGGATTACCTGTCCGCCGGGCAGCAAGCCGGGAGGGGAAACAAATGAACTGATATCATAGATCATAGGCAACACGATCAGCGAATGCTCTGCCGGGAAAACACGCTCTGTGCGAAACAGGCCAAAGGGGTCGCCCGACACAAGTCGCGTCGGGCCAAGCTTGAAGCCACCTCTTCGAACAAGCCAGGTACGGGCAATATGTGTACGCTTTTGTTTGCCGCTCACCATGGTTAACAGACGCGAGCCATAGGCACCCGGCATATTGGAGTCATTGGAAAGCTCCACCCACAGCTTGCCCATGCGGCTTTCGTTTGATAGTTCAAAGTACTCTTCAAATATATCCCCAACGCTGGCGCGCAAGGAACGGGCACGCCGCTGGACGCTTAGCCCGCGCAGGGAGATCTGCGTCCAGAGCCACGATACGACGATAATCACAATACCAAGATAAAAGAACCTGGTGTAGATCTCTCCCGCCTCAACCAGAACCCCGATGAGGCCGCCCAATAATAAGATGGCAGCTAGTACACGGCCAGCTCGCATTATTCTTTATCGCCCTGACTATCTTTCGCCCGGTAATCTCCACCAGGAACTGACAGATTTTCCACAATCTCACGCACAATACGGTCAGCGCTCACTTCGCGCAAACGCGCTGCTGGTCCTACAAGGATGCGATGTCCAAGCACTGAAACAGCCATCTCTTGAATATCATCTGGCAGAACATGATCACGCCCCAGCATGGCCGCCCGCGCTTGCCCGGTACGGAAGAGCGCCAGGCTGCCACGCGGACTGGAGCCCAGGTAGACGTCATCACTTTGACGCGTGCGTCCGGTCAGCTCTACGATGTAACGTTTAATTGCATGTGATACATATACTTTCTTGATTTTCTCAATTGCATCTAAAATATCTTCAGTTTTTACGACTGCCTTTAGCGCTTCTATCGGGTGCTGCAACTGCTGCCCCTCGAGGATTCGAATCTCGTTCGGGAGACTGGGATACCCCATCCGCACCCGAAGCAGGAACCGATCCAGTTGCGCCTCGGGAAGGGGAAATGTTCCCTCGTATTCGATAGGATTTTGTGTCGCCAACACCATATACGGTTTTGGCAGATCATGCGTCACACCATCGACGGTAACTGTACGCTCTTCCATCGCTTCGAGCAGTGCAGCCTGCGTCTTGGGCGTAGCGCGGTTGATCTCATCCGCCAGAATAATCTGCCCGATAATTGGTCCAGCGCGGAATTCGAATTCGCGTTTCTTTTGATTAAAAATAGAGACGCCAGTTACGTCACTGGGGAGCATATCCGGCGTAAACTGAATGCGATTAAATGAACAATCTAGTGAACGGGCAAGGCTGCGTGCCATCATAGTTTTTCCCACGCCTGGCACGTCTTCTATCAATACATGACCCTGACAAAGTAAACCGATTACAATTAATTCAAGCGACTGTCTTTTTCCAATAACAACCTTCTCCAGATTTTCGATTACCTGCTCGCTAAATGTTTTGATATCTGCCATGCTGCATTCCTTTCCAGATAAGAGTCAGCCTGATTGTAAGGGTAATCCGCAGGAAGGGCAAGTGAACCTATAAAGTTTTCGAGTATAATCGCTCTTGTGCCCCCGTAGCTCAATGGATAGAGTGCCTGACTTCGAATCAGTCATTTTATAGCCAAAGTCTATATATGGGGCAAAGAGGGAAATAATAGTTCTATAAATCCACCCCTACTAGTTTGAGGTCAAAATGACTAGTAGCAGGGTAGAAAAAGAACAACTGACTTTTACGGGGGAAGATTATGTAGAAATTCAGATAGAAGCATTTCTAAATGAACGTAAAGCGCAAAATTTAGCTAAAGGAACTATAAACTTCTATCGGGATAATCTAAAACCTTTCCTAAAGTATTTAGAGGATATAG
>JBAVJG010000147.1:0-5296 GCA_049687655.1 Anaerolineales bacterium
CACACAAAGCGACCGTACAGGTGTTGCGCGCAGCATGTTTTTCATTCTTGAGAAAAAGGAAATACCCCCGTAGTTCTTCTTCATCGATCTGATCTGGCGGTTTTCGGTAGTGCTTTGCCAACTGACGCACAGCGGACAAATAGGCTTCCTGTGTTCTCTCAGCGAAGCCATGCAATTGCATATCCTCGATCATCTTTTGTCTTAAAACGCTCATGGCTATACCTCCTGTATGAAAATGGTTTTCGATACAGGAAATATAGCCCGACTTACGCTAAATTATCTAATTCTTATTGACCTTGGGAAAGTGTGTCTCTTACCTGCGCGAAGCGCTTAGTTCAACTATGGCTTAAGCGGAACTGTTCCGCTTTTAACCCCTTTTTAGGGGTCTTATGCCGACGCCTTCCGCTTAAGTACCTTTCTATAACAAAACCGATTGACAACCCTCTAAGACCGAACACCTTGTAATCATTATAGAATTTGCAAGTGGAAAATGCAATAGCCAACAACGGACTTGGTTGACAACTCCAATATATCAGCAAATGGTTTACAAATGATACTTTTAGCTAATCTTTTCCTTCTACAATCCTGATCTCTCCCTCTGTTATCATCCCCGATCCACGATTTCAATTTCTTCAGGGGACAACCCATATACCATCCCCTTTGGGGATACCATCCCCGAAGGGGACAACTCATACACCAATTTATCAATCGCCCTATCCGTGGACACGATCTGCCCCTTGATGCTGGTCGAACTTGGCGGCCAGTTCGTGGATGGCGTCAGGTGCGGTCTTGATATAATCATTACAGTTAAAGAGGAGTTCCCATGTTCGCATTTACCGATACTATCCCTGCTGAAAAACTTTCAGCGAATTTAAATAACCCTGAATTCGTCCTCGTGGACATCCGCCCCTCCGCAGCCTATAATGGCTGGCGGCTTCGGGATGAAGCGCGCGGCGGTCATATTCGTGGTGCGGTCAGCTTTCCTGTATCGTGGGTCAAAGATTTATCCACCCCGGAATTAAAAACGCTTTTACAATCCAAAGGGGTCCTTTCAGAGAAAACGGTTGTCCTTTACGGTTATCATGGTGACGATTGTTCCACGTTGGCCGGGTTGCTCCGAGATTTTAGCCAGCAGAGAATTTTTGTCTATGAAGCGGGAATACAAGAATGGGCGGCTGACCCCAGCCTGCCGATGGATCATCTGGCAAACTATCAGCATTTGGTTTACCCGGAATGGGTGCAGCGGTACATTTCGGAAGGGAACCCAGGTCTCTTCGAGGTCAGTCACGAGGGCTTCGAGGCCTATCAGGCCGGTCATATTCCTGGCGCCGTCCAATTTGATCTGGCCTCTATCGAATGCGAGCCAAACTGGAACATCTGCTCGAACGGCGAACTCCTGAAACTCCTGTTGTCTTTGGGAATCACACACAAATCACTTATTGTTTTATACGGCAGGAACACCATGGCTGCCGCCCGCGCTGCTAACGTTTTGATGTACGCCGGGGTGGAAGATGTGCGCTTATTGGATGGCGGCATCGATGCCTGGACGAAGGCCGGTCACCCGCTCGAATCGGGAGTGCAACAACCCGTCCCGGTGGAGGCTTTTGGCCGAAACATCCCCGCTCACCCGGAATACATCCTCGATATGGATGGGGCCAAGGCGCTCCTGGCCGATGATCAGGGCCTGCTGGTCAGCGTGCGCAGTTGGGATGAGTACATCGGGAAGACCAGCGGCTACGATTACATTCAGGCCAGGGGGCACATCGCTGGTGCTGTATGGGGATATTCGGGATCAGACCCGCATCAACTGCAGGATTACCGCAACCCCGATCACAGCATGCGCTCTTACCACGAAATCGAATCCAACTGGCAGCGGGCAGGCATCACTCCCGACAAAAAAGTGGCCTTCTACTGCGGGACAGGCTGGCGCGCAAGCGAAGCGTTTTTCTATGCCTACCTGATGGGCAGGCAGCACATCGCGGTTTATGACGGCGGCTGGCTCGAGTGGAGCCGGGATGGCAGCAACCCCATCGAAGGAGGGGTTCCAAATCTGCCAGATCGATAGCGGCTGAAGTGCATCGCACCTGTTTTGACGGGAGTGGAACGGGCTGATGGTAAAGCTTGTTTAGCGAATTTATCCTGTCAGGGAGGTGCGACGCACTCACTCGTTGAATTTGTTATAATGCGCCCAATTTGCCCAAGGAGTTCCCATGCCCGCGCCCAAACGTGATATATACCTGCTCTCATCCAAGGAATTATCTCCCGAAACCATCGCAGTTGCCTTCGCCAAGACCTCCCGTCTCCCCGATTCCTTCCGCAACATTGCGGCTGACCTGACCGACGAGAAATCGGCCCAGTTCCACGAGAAATGGGTGGTGGGCTATGGTCATGCCTCCGTGGCGGAACATGCCGTACTGCATCTGGCAATCGAGAATGCTTCTAGAATCGCAATGGAAGCCATCGAGAGCAATCGGCTGGCCTCCTACACCGAAAAGTCCACCCGCTACCAGAAATGGGACAAAGACTCTTTCCATACCCCGGCAGAACTGGACGGGCATGCCCTGCGTGAAGATTTTGTAACCACCTGCCGCATGTTATTTGGGACCTACATGGCTTCGCTGGAGCCGGTCAAGGCGCTAATCACTGAAATTGTCCCGCGCCGTGAGGACGAAAAGGAGGCCTCTTACGACCGCCGCATCCGCTCCCGTTATGTGGACGTGTGCCGCTTCATCCTGCCCGCGGCTTCGCTGGCCAACGTCGGCATGACGGCCAACGGACGCGTGCTGGAGAACGCCATCCGCAAGTGGCTGTCCAGTCCGCTGGCGGAGGTGCGCGAGATCGGTGAAACGGTCAAGCTGGTAGCGCAGGGCGAGTTGCCGACACTGGTCAAGTATGCGGAGGCGGTGGAGTATCTGGTAGAGACCCCCCGGGAGTTGAGTAATTGGGATGCGTCAATCGTCAATCGCCAATCGTCGATTGACAATCGGGAATCGGATGATTGGTGTATTCTGGCTAATTATGATCGAGATGGGGAAAATACAGTTCTTGCTGCCGCCTTATATCGCTTTGGGGACATGTCCTTTAACGCCGCGATGGAGAAGGTCGATAAGGCTTCCCAGGCCGAGCGTGAAGGGATGGCCGACTCCCTGCTGGGACGGTTGGGCAAGTTCGATGTGCCCCTGCGCGAACTGGAGCACTGCACCTACACCTTCGATCTGGTCATGGACCAGGGCGCGTACGCCGAGTTCAAACGTCACCGCATGATGACGCAGACACCGCAGCTACAGACAGCGGCGCTGGGGTACGTGACGCCTCATTTGATAACGGAGGCAGGCTTCGGGCCCGAATATGAAGCGGCTATGGGGGCAGCGCAGTCCACCTGGGAGAAGTTGAACGAGTTCGATCCGTATGTCGCGCAGTACGTTGTCCCCAATGGATTCAACCGACGTGTGCTGGCGACCTTCAACTTGCGCGAAGCTTATGCTTTCTGCCAACTGCGGGCGGCTTCCAACGCGCATTTTTCTATCCGTCTGGTAGCGCAGTGCATCCACGAGCAGATCGCGCGCGTGCACCCGCTGCTGGCGAAATATATGGACTTGCCGGATGAGCCCTGGGGGAGGATTGAAGAGCAATATTTTTCCTGATTTAAATTGAAACCTGACAGGTTTATCGAACCTGTCAGGTCTGCTTCTGAAAACGTTAGTCTTCGTCTTCGTTTTTCTTTGTTCCGAATATTTCGTCGATCTGCGCCATGATCTCGGGTGTGAACTTGTCCACAAATTCTGCAGCTTTCATATTCTCGTGTACTTGTTCCACGCGGCTGGCGCCGGTGATGACGGTGCTGACATAGGGATTTTGCAGGCACCAGGCCAGTGAGAATTGCGCCAGGCTGGCGCCCATTTCCTCTGCGATGGGTACCAACGCAGCAACCTTTTCCAGTTTTTCATCGTCGGTCAGGTGATCTTCCAGCCAGTCGTAACCTTCCAGGTCCCCGCGGCTGCCCTCAGGGATGCCGCCCTGGTATTTACCGGTCAGCAGGCCGGAAGCCAGCGGGCTCCAGGTGGTCGAGCCGTAGCCATAGTGCTCGTAGACGCGCTCGTACTCCGGGCTGAAGCGATGCCGCTCGAACATGTTATACACTGGCTGTTCAACAACCGGCTTGTGCAGGTGATGGCGCTCGGCGATCTCAATAGCCGCTGCGATCTCTGCCGCCGCCCACTCGGATGTGCCCCAGTAGAGTGCCTTACCCCATTCGATGATGTTGTGCATAGCCCAGACGGTCTCCTCGATGGGCGTGGTCGGGTCGGCCCGGTGGCAGTAGAGCAGGTCCACGTACTCGAGTTGCAAACGTTCGAGCGAACCGTTGATGCCTTCGATCAGGCGCTTGCGGTTGAGCGTATTTTGTTCAAGCGGTGTATCATGCAATCCCCAGTAGATCTTGGTCGAAACCAGATAACTCCCACGCCGCCAGCCCAGTTCCTTGAGGGCCGCTCCCATCACTTGCTCGGATTTGCCGCTGGCGTAGATCTCGGCGTTGTCGAAGAAATTCACGCCGGCATCATAGGCCGCCGCCATCATCTCTACTGCTGAATCGATCCCCGCCTGGTTGTGAAACGTGACCCACGAACCAAAGGAAAGTTCGCTTACCTTTATCCCCGCTTTTCCTAAATGTCGATAGTTCATTTTACCTCCATTGAATTTTCAATGTAACGCGACATTAATGTCGCGTTACATTTTTTAGAGATTATACCGCCCCGTCACAAGTATAATCCTGGGCATGAAACGCGCTATTTTGCTTTTCACATTCCTGCTGGTCGCATGCACCCCGCAGCCAGTCGAACAGACGCCCACACCACCCGGAACCTTACAGCCTTATTTCACGCGCACGCCCAGTGCCACGCCCGAGGGGCCGGAAGGTCTGGTGGTTGAATTTGAGACGCCTTTGCCCACGCCTACACCATTTGCTTACGAAGTCCAGGCAGGTGACACGATGAGCGGGATCGCTTTCAAATTCGGGGTTTCATTGGATGAGCTGGTTGCGGCCAACCCGGACGTTTCTCCGAACAGCATGTCCATCGGGACCGAACTCAATATTCCCAGCAACCCGGCAGATCCGACCGGCGCATCAACCTCTACGCCTGTGCCTGCCCTCGTTGAGCAGATCGAGTGCCATCCCACTGCCGACGGGGGCATGTGGTGCTTCGTGCTGGTCCATAACGATACGCCGGATGTGATCGAAAACATCACTGCTCAGGTGACTCTGCAGGATACGGACGGCGCTTCTCTGGCCAGTTCT
>JBAVJG010000148.1:0-3025 GCA_049687655.1 Anaerolineales bacterium
CCCCACCTTCATTTTCGGCATTTTTCCGTCAGAAACGGTAGAGCTGTAAAAATTTTTATTGAACTCGTTGCGCTGCAGGCAGGCTTGCGCGTGTCAGGTGCCAGCATACCCGGTTGACAGGTGTGGACACACCCAGCTTTTCTCCCGTTTTCGTGATGGCGCCACAAATGGCATCGATCTCCGTCGGCGCGCCGCGGCGTATATCCTGGAACATGGACGAGTGGTTGGACGCAGTTTTTCGAGCCACATCTTCCGCAGCGCGCACCGCATCTTTAAAGGGCAAATGGATACCCTGCGCCGTGGCGACAGCCGCTGCTTCGCGTGCCAGCACACTCATCATCTTGTGTGCCGCTGGGCGTTGCAACAATTCTCCATTGGGGACGCGCAGCAGCGCCGTCAGCGGATTGATGGCCGCGTTGATGACCAGTTTGCCCCACACCAGCGCATCCGCATCGTTCACTACTTGGACATTAAAGCCTGCTCCCGTTAAAGCAGCTTCCAGCGGCCCCAGGCGAAGATGCGCCTCCAACGAGATAACGCCTTCGCCGCCAGCCCGCGCCAACCCTGGACCCAGCAACGTCGCTCCTGTGGTGGTCACACCCAGGGCAACCCGTGACAGGCTCAGGGACTCGGCCAGAAGCTCGCGGTTGCCCATCCCGTTTTGCAGCGTTAGCGCCAGTCCATCCTCAGCGAGACATTCCGCTAGCTGTTTTGCAGCGCGCTCTGTCTGCCAGGATTTGACCAGCACCAGCGCGTAACGCGCACCGCGGTAATTCGTTGGGTCGCTGGTTGCATTAACGGGATAAGCATGTTCCGCACTGTTTTCATCCACCAGACGCGCGCCGTTCTCATTTAACGCGCGCAGGCCGTCTTTCCAGGTACCCAGCATCGTGATCGGGTGCCCGTTCGCACTCAAACGCGCTGCGAACAACGTAGCCAGTGCGCCCGTGCCGACGATCAGGATCGGCTGTTTTAGATGTCTTTGAGCAGGGCTTGCCATTCTTCCTCCGCCATATCGACGCTGTGCTCTTCTGCGGGGAAGGCTTTAGTCTGCACATCTTCGAGATAGTTTGCGAATGCGTTTTGCATGGCCGTGTGGAAGTCCGCATATTTCTTGACGAATTTGGGCGTGAAGCGGTCGAACAGGCCCAGCAGGTCGTGCGTGACCAGCACCTGCCCGTCACAGCCGACGCCCGCGCCAATGCCGATGGTGGGGATATGCAGCCTCTGCGAGATCAGTTCCGCCAGCCGTGCCGGGACGGATTCGAGCACCAGGCTGAAGCAGCCCGCTTCCTCGAGTAGCAGCGCATCCTCCAGCAGGCGTTTGGCGGCAACGGCGGTCTTGCCCTGCGCGCGGAAGCCGCCCAACTGGTGCACGGACTGCGGCGTCAGACCCAGGTGCCCCATGACCGGGATGCCTGCGCCGGTAATCGCGCGAACCGCCTCGATGCGCTCGCGCCCGCCTTCCAGCTTGACCGCATCCATATTGCCCTGTTGCAGGAAGCGCCCGGCGTTGCGCACAGCCTCTTCCACTGAGACTTGATAAGACATAAAAGGCATGTCGCCGACCAGTAAAGCCAGACTGGCGCCGCGCGAGACCGCCCGGCAGTGGTGCAGCATTTCTTCCATGCTGACGGGCAGCGTGTTCTCGTAGCCCAGCACCACCATCCCGAGCGAATCACCGACCAGGATCGAATCGACCCCGACCTGGTCCATCACTGACGCGGTTGGATAATCGTAGGCGGTCAGCATGCTGATAGGTTCGCCGCGTTCCTTCTTTTCGCGGAACGTGCGTGTGGTCACTTTCTTGCGATGTGACATGGTAAAAGTAGTTGGAGCAATGGTAGACATGGTACCCTCCATAAAGGTAGAGTCCGCTTTGGCCTTATCCCCTGTGTTGGGCCGCTTGCGAAATTGGGTTGACATTGCGTCGCACCCTGTTGGTTGGATTAGCCGTGAGTGTAGATGGTTCCGTTTGGCGGAATTATTCAGTCTGTCTGGTGCGACGCACCCTCGGCTGTTGCGCCGTCGCGTTCCTCACGGATACACGCGGCATGTACCCTATTATTCCACAAAATCGTTCTTTCGTCCAAGCTCTTCGATGTATATTTGGATGCCCTGTAGCAACCCTACTCCATTTTACCGATTATGTTTTCAAATTTGCCGTTCAATAATGAAAACATAATGGTTGTCGCGAATAAGATTGTCAGTAATGCGGGCGAATTCCGGAAGAGAAGCGGGCTTTTCACATTGTATGGATATAACGTCGACCAGTAAGCCATAGACATGATAATGAGAATCATAATAGTTGCAGCTTTTTTATAATTATTACTGATCTTTGGCATACTACTTAACAAAATGATCATTGGGGCAACCAAAATCGGCAGCTTGTAATCAAAGCTGGCGGTGGGAATCATCAGCGCCCCGATGGTACATACCAAAAGCAAATAAGGATTGAAGCCATTTTTTCTGTTTCTATACAGGTGCACAATGATTGTCAGGAGAATGATTCCGAACAAAACCAGAAGCAATGTTCCGATTAGCTTTGCGTAGTACGAAGGAATTCCCAACCCGTCTTCTGCGAGAAAGTATGTGAAGCCTGAAATAGAAAGGTCTTCAAATCGAGAACTCTGCAGGTTCAACTGTCTACTGGTGATTTGCCTCATGAAATCCTGGAAGAGTTGATAACCTACAGAAAATAGGAGCAAGAAATTAAAAACCCCTACCCCGAGTATCCTTCTGATATTGTTTTTCCAGTCCCGCCAATCCCTGATAAACATTAAGATAAAAATTGCAGGATATAGTTTTAGTTGCACAGCAAGCGAAAAGAGCAGATAGGAAAAATAGCGGAATTTATGCTGGTAATGAAAAATATATATGGCCAACAGACATAATGCAAACGCGATCATATTGAACTGGCCTCTCTCGATTTCAAATTGAAACCCGTAAGAGAAAAGACCGATAATACCCAGTAGCAATAACGTCCCCAACTCCTTTTTTTGTATGACATACAATGGTATTACGA
>JBAVJG010000149.1:0-1966 GCA_049687655.1 Anaerolineales bacterium
CACCCCCTATTTCCGGCCATCTCACATTCAACTGCGTATATCCCGATTTATTGTTCAATCCCAATTCAGATCACACATTGGGACGGAATCAATACACCGGCTCAGGTCGAGGTCCTTATTCAGCAGACAAATCGTCTCGCGGCCTCAGCCGTTCGGCGATTTGTGTTAACTGTGTAAAACTGATCGGCTTAAGCATGGAAATGGTAGATCCGTTGGCAAGCTTTTCTGCCCAGTTCGAATCCGCTGTTGCCACAATGACTTTGATATTTTCAAGACGAGATTCGGAACGGATGTATTTCAAAACCTGTTCTCCCGAAGCCCCAGGTAGATGCAAATCCAAAACAATCAGGTCAGGAACGGTTTCGGCCAAACGCTCGAGCGCAAGTGCACCATCGTTAATTATCTCCGCTTCAAACCCCGCCTGCTCCATGGCTGTCTGAAAAACCAGGGCTACATCTTCCGAATCTTCTATAATAAGCGCTAATGGTTTCATGTTTCTTCCTGCAGGCGTATCACTGGCAAGGTTTTATACTTGTTGTAACTGTATCCAGGCTGCCGAATATTTATCTTAGAACTTATGCAGTACGCGAAAAGATACCGAAAATAAGGGGGGCTATGCGCTGCACGCCCCCCTTATTTTCGGGCCATTCCCATTCAACTGCGTAACTCCTATATCTCAATCTTTGTACAGAGAAAGTTCAAGCTCAACATTCAATTGGTCCGCAGCTTCCTCCAGTTCACCTTGCCACTTTTGTTTGGGTAAATCGGGCGGCACTACAACTATCGCTTCCATTGTAAAAAGTGGCGCTCCGCTCATTGGTGCGGGTACCACATTTGTGTCTACAGTTTCAATATGGATACCCTGATCTGACAAATGCTCAGAAATCTCGTGGATAATACCTTCATGATTGGCCCCACGCACTTTGATTTTATACGGCAGCCAACCCTTGCGCCGGGCCGAAATGCCCCACTCTGTCTCGGTTTGTAAAACTTTGAAACCTTCACCCGATAGCTTTTCAATATTATCGGCCAAACGGTTTGTTTCAGAATCGGGGATGGAGACCAACAGCAACATCGCAAACTCGCCACCCAGGCGCGCCATCCGACTAGCCTGGACATCGCCTCCGCATTCCAGGATCGACTCAGTCACATGTCGGACAATCCCAATGCGGTCGGAACCAGTCAATGACAATACAAATCTTTTTGGCATAAAAATTCATCCTTTCTTCATATGATTTTCTACACAGGTTACATACTTGAACAGGAGAAGCCTAAAAAGAGGGAAGTGTGCAGCACCGCCCCCATATTTTAGCAACTTTTCACTAACAGCATAATTTCTATCCTACCCAGGTTTTTCGATCACCACCCAGGCATTATTGTCAGCCGCATATATGTCGACTTTCGCCGAGTCGAACAAGAACAAATCCGCAATCTTTTGCGGGGAGAGAAAGTGGCTGCGCATCAGCAACAGCTTCTCCGCCACGGCAATCAGTTTAACATAAAACGAGTGAATATCCGGTTCTTCGATAACGATGCGTCCCCCGGGTTTAAGAACGCGGTACATCTCACGGGCTGTTTTTGCATGATCGATAACGTGGTGCAAGGCGTCGACCATGACGACGCGCTCGAAGAAGTTGTTTGGGAACGGGAGCGATTCCGAGTTTGAGCATGCAAGCCTGAGCTGCGTCTGATCCGCCTGACGCAGCATCCCCAGTGAGGGGTCAGCAATTACCACTTCCCCAGCGTGTCTGCGAATCGCGCTCGCGACGCGCCCGGTCCCACCACCGGCATCCAGCACTCGCCCGGGTACAGGCAGGTCGGCCTGTTCAAGCATGGTTTCCAGAGACGAATATTCAACACGGGAAAACAGGGGCGCAATCAATCCAAAATGATCAAAGGGCATTATCCATCCCCCACAGTGATCAGATCTTTGAGCTCTTCAAATGTGGCAGTACCAATGCCCGAA
>JBAVJG010000150.1:0-1797 GCA_049687655.1 Anaerolineales bacterium
CTCTTCGAAGCTGTGCGTTATGGCGGGCGTAAGTCCAGCCAAAGGGAGATCAATGAAGCTATCTCCTGCCTGACGGCCATCCTGCACTACTGCGGTGAGGCAGCGTGACGCGCAGGCGTTGGATCACACTGGGCGGAGTCGTAATTATTGCCCTGATCCTGGCGTTTCCTCTACAGGACGTTATCCGAAAGACCATCATCGTCCCGCTGGCATATCTCTGGTGGGCTCTGGGGGTGCTTTACCAGTCCGTTCCGCAGGTTGTGATCTGGATTCTGCTCATCGTCTTGATTTCGTTTATGCTGATGGGGAGTTTTGCCAGTGATCGAAAACGTAGCCCCTCCGAAGATCCGAAAGTCAAACCTTCCCCGGGTCAGGTGGCAGGGTTGGCTGAGCACCTGGTCAAGATGCGCAAAGGCACATACTACAAATGGCACGTAGCCAACCGGCTTGGCCGCCTGGCGCGAGATTTTCTTATCCAACGCGGGGACAGAACCAACATCAAAGACCTCAGCCCGCTGACCGGGCGTGATTGGCAGCCACCCGCGCCGGTCGATGCTTATCTGGATACCGGGCTGCATGGTTCCTTTGCTGATTTTCCCAATCAGCCCTGGCGCTTTCGCCCTCCTGAACCGACGCCACTGGACCTGGATGTGAATGAAGTTGTGGAGTTTCTGGAATCGCAGATTCAATCGAGATCGGTCACAGATAAAGGCAGATAAAAAAACATTTCTTTCGTGTTCTATTTATCAACTAAGTAATGTGGTTCTTTGGGAATTTCCGTCGTAGATACCCCCAAATCTTGACTTCTCCACGGAGAATCCTAGAGAGCCAGTAATGTTCATCTGTGATTAAAACAACATTGGAGTAATACGTGATCACCATCCAAGAAGTATCCAAATTAAGCAAACAGGTAGTATCTGAAGTTGAACGCGCCATCGTTGGCAAGCGCGAGTTGCTCGAAATGGTTATGTCTGCCGCACTGGCGGGCGGGCACGTGCTGCTCGAAGATTATCCCGGTCTGGGCAAGACATTGATCGCGCGTAGTTTTGCCACGGTCCTGGGGCTGGACTTCAAGCGCATCCAGTTCACTCCCGACTTGCTTCCAGGCGACATTACTGGCGGGTACGTCTACAATCGCGAGGGGAATAGGTTCGAACTACGCAAGGGACCTGTCTTTGCCAACATCATTCTGGCGGACGAGATAAACCGTGCCTCACCCAAGACCCAGTCGGCGCTGTTGGAGGCCATGCAGGAGGGGCAGGTCACGTTGGAAGGGGAGAGCATGCGCCTGCCGGAACCCTTCCTGGCCTTGGCGACTCAGAACCCTATCGAGTACGAAGGCACTTTTCCGCTTCCCGAAGCGCAGCTTGACCGTTTTATGCTCAAGCTGACTGTTGGTTATCCCAGTGTAGAGGAAGAGCAGGAGATTCTACATCGTCGCCATGAACGCCGGCAGGACGAGGTGGCGCTCAGGGCGATCACCAGTGCAGAACAACTGATCGGGATGCGTGCCGCTGTCGAAACCGTGCATGTCGATACTGACCTCGAAGGCTACATTGCTACCCTGGTGCATACCACCCGCAGCGACCGGCGCGTGGCCGTTGGCTCCAGTCCGCGTGGCTCGCTGTCCTTCCTCAAGATGGCGCGCGCGCATGCGGCGCTGGAAGGCCGCGAGTACATCATCCCCGACGATGTCAAACGCTTTGCCGAGCCCGTGCTCAGCCATCGCATTATCTTGCAGCCCGAATACTGGATGTCGCAACAGGTTACGGGCGAAGTCATCCGTGATGTGCTGGG
>JBAVJG010000151.1:0-8539 GCA_049687655.1 Anaerolineales bacterium
TAATTACTCAGATTCTATGCAGACCGGCAGTTCTGACGCTTTCCTGGAAAACCGCATCAAACGCCTGCTGGCGGAACGCAAAAAGATCGAGGCGGTCAAGGCTTATCGGGAGGCCTATAACTGCGGACTGAAGGAAGCCAAAGATGCCGTGGATGCTATCGAAATACAGATGCGCATGGGGGGATATTCCAGTATGCCATCTACTTCTACCGTCAGCAACGATCCGTTTGCAGAAGAGGCCGTGGGAAATCGAAGGCGGCTGATTATTTTTGTTACACTTTTGTTGATCGCCTTCAGTGTGTTTATTATTTTCTTCGTTCTCCGGTAATTTACCCCTGAGAGTTATAAACTAATTTTCATATAGCTCGTTGAGAGCGTTTTTCAACGTTGCCGCGGATTTCTGCATCAATTTTCGTTCGTCCGGCGTAAGATTGGCTTCGACAATCTGCGAGATACCATCTTTCCCGACCACGCACGGGATTCCCAGGCAGACGTCCTCGATGTCATATTCACCTTCAAGCAGGGTAGAAACTGTCAACACACTGCGTTGGTCTTGAAGAATCGTGCCAACAATGCGCGTCAGGGCCATGCCTATCGCGAAATAGGTAGCGCCTTTGTAGTTGATAATATGATAGGCCGATTCCTTGACAGTCTTTACAATCTTTTCCCGTTGCGTGGCCCAATCATCACATCCTTCACACATCGGGCAGTACTCGTTTATCGGGACACCGCCGATATGGGTCATCGACCAGGCTGCGAACTCGGTGTCGCCATGCTCGCCCAAGATATAGGCATGCACGTTTCCGACATCAACGCTACAGTGCTGGCTGAGCAGATACCGAAAGCGGGCGCTATCCAGCACAGTGCCGGAGCCAATCACGCGATTCTTTGGCCAGCCCGAATGCTTGAGCGCTACGTGGGTCAACACATCAACCGGATTGCTGGCAACAACGATAATGGCCTGGGATTTTTGTGAGAGGATATCATCAATGATGCCCTCGATGATTTGTGTATTCTTTTGGAGCAGGTCCAGGCGGGATTCGCCCGGAGCCTGTTTGGCTCCGGCAGTGATAACGATCACATGCGCATCGACGTAATCTTCTTTCTCACCAACATAGATTTCAACAGATGGATAATAGGGCAAACCGTGCGCCAGGTCCAGCACCTGCCCTTCGGCGTACTCAGGATTGACATCTAACAGAGAAATCTCGTCAGCAAGGCTTTTTTGCGCCAGGGCATAAGCAAAGGTAGAACCGACTGCACCAGCACCGACGATGACAACTTTTCGCGGGTTGTACATGGTCTGCATACTCACACTCCCTTTCGAAGTGACAATTTTTTATTTAGAGTAATTATGTCTTATTCTAACGCAACATAGGATGGTTGATTTTTTGGCTCTCTGGGAGGGAGCATTCAAATATTGTAGATTCATTTCCGCCAAAGTCGCCGGGGGATTAATCCCTCGGCTAAGTGTAGAAAGCCCCTGCGGGGCTTATCCCCTTACGGGGACTTAGCCCGCAAAGCGGGCTTCGGCTTTTAGCCGGGGACTTGAGTCCCGGGCGACCAGGGAATTTAATTCTACGGAATTTGAATGCTCCCAGATTTAGGGGCGTGAGCGCCGCTCGCACCCCTATTTCCGGCACCTTTTTGCGGACTGGTAAATCCCATTTAATATTGTGTAATTCAATCGATATCCCGCTAAATCATGAGTCTGCATGCTAGAATCGCTGCATGACAATACACCTCCCCCTCATTCTCGGCGACATCCTCGCTCTGGCCATCATCACTGTGATCGGTTTCGCATCACACGGTGAAACGGACCTGTCCTTCGTGCCGCGCATGTTGACTACCTTCATCCCCTTGGTGGTGAGCTGGTTCCTGGTCGCCCCCTGGCTGGGACTGTTTGACCCACAAATTACATCCAATCGAAAGCAGCTCTGGCGTCCGCCGTCGGCAATGCTGTTAGCCGCCCCTATGACCGTTATCCTGCGGGCAGCTATGCTGAATACGGTCGCTTTGCCGCTATTTGCACTCATCCTGGGGGGAACTGCTGCATTGGGGATGCTCGTCTGGCGGGGACTATATTCTTTCTGGATAAGAATATAAATCATTAATAGGACTTACGCACATTGCGAAAAGATACCGAAAATAAGGGGGCGTGCTGCGCACGCCCCCTTATTTTCGGGCTTCCTCCGTATTTTTGCTTAAGTCCTGATTAAAATACGATGACATTTGCATAAAAATCGCTTTGCATCTCCGTTTATACTGGGTGATTCCCAATCTGTAATGATAAAATACCCCCTATGGACGAACCCGCTCTCATCCAGGAAGCCCAACGCGGTGACCTGAATTCCTTCAACACCCTCGTCCTGAGCTATCAGGACATGCTCTTCAACACCGCTCTGCGCATCATGGGTGACCAAGAGGCAGCCGCCGATGCCACACAGGAGGCCTTTCTCTCAGCCTTCCGCGCTATCAAATCTTTCCGTGGCGGCTCGTTCAAGGCCTGGCTGTTGCGCACCGTCACCAATGCCTGCTACGATGAACTGCGCCGCCAGAAACGCCGTCCCACCACCCCACTCGAACCGGAGATGGATGACGGCGAAGAAATGGAAAACCCGCGCTGGTTGGCCGACCCGTCCATGGGACCCGAAGAAGAAGCCGAAGTCGACGAGCTCGAACACGCTATCCAGCATTGCTTGGAAGAATTACCTGTTGAATTCCGCGCCGTGGTGGTGCTGACCGACTTTCAGGGCATGGATTACAAGGAAGTGGCGGCTACCGTCCGCGTACCGTTGGGCACTATCAAGAGTCGCCTGGCACGCGCACGCCTGCGCATGCGCGAGTGCCTGCAGGGCTTCTGGGAACTTTTACCCGCTGCTTTTCGTCTTGAAGAAGAGAGCCTCCGCACATGACCCAGACACCTTCCTTCCGCGACGTAGAAAAACTTTCCGCTTATCTGGATGGACAACTAAAACCGTCCGAAATAGCGCGCCTCGAATCACGCCTCCAAACGGACCCCCAGCTTGCCTCCATTTTGAGGGATCTCCGCCAGACCCGTGGACTTCTCCGTCAGCTCCCCCAGCGACGCGCTCCCCGCAACTTCACGCTGACCCCGAAAATGGTCGGCCAGAAACCGCCTCTGCCGCGCACCTATCCGGTCTTCCGTTTTGCGACCGTGCTGGCTACTTTATTGCTCTTCTTCACCTTTGCCACCAACTTCATGGCACCCCGACTGGAACGTACGGCGGCACCTTATCCGTATGGAATTGGCGGCGGCGGAGGTGCAGAACCAGAAATGCAAATGGAAGCTGCACCCGAAGCGCCGCTCGCTCCTGATGAATCGCCTCAACCGGCTGAGCCTGCTTTGGAAGAACCAGCTGCCTCTGATGAACCTGCTACTCCTGAAGAGATCCCCCAGCCAGCACCGACCGCTATGGCTCCTACAGCCGATGAGAGCGCCCGCGCTGAACCGACCCTGGGAGCATCAGAAAAAAGCGGCGTACAGGAACCTTCTCCCAATGACACCTTCGCTCAACAGACCGCACCCGGGGAAACGCCAGAAGGACAACCAGCGCGTCCCATCAGCCCCAGCGTGCAGATCGTACTGGCCGGAATCGCTCTCTTGAGCGGAGTGGTGGCCATCATCCTGCGTTACTCCGCAATCCGTAAATGGCGCGCGAAAACGAAATAAAGTTCTGCCCCCGCTGCGGGACACCCGTAACGATACAAGAACTCTTTGGAAAGCTGCGTCCTGTGTGTCCGCAATGTGAGTGGATCCATTTTGAGGACCCGAAAGTGGCTGCGGCTGTCCTGGTTGAACAGGACGGCCGCATTTTGTTGGTACGGCGCGTCAATGAACCGTATCGCGGTCTGTGGACCTTGCCCGCTGGCTTCGTCGATGCGGGCGAGGATCCGGCCCGGGCTGCCGAACGGGAATGTTTAGAGGAAACAGGTTTATCGGTGCGTGTGATGCGCGTGCTGGATGTCATCGCGGGGAGAGAGCACGAACGCGGTGCGGATTTCGTCATCCTCTATCAAGCGGAAGTCCTGGGTGGCATTTTATTCCCGGACGACGACGCGGATGAGGTCGAGTGGTTCGATCCCTCGGACTTGCCACCGCTGGCTTTCTCGGCCACTCGTAAAGCGATTGCTTTGTACGCAAAATAGGTAGGGTAGACCTCCAAAATTATCTTGCTGGAGATAAAATCGCTGTGCTATACTCGGTCAACTTAATCCCGTACACACAATTTGTGGAGGAGGACTTATGCGCCTCAAAGCGCTAAAACCATTCGTATACTTTATTGCTATTATGGTGATAGTCAGCCTGGCATGTTCGGCCGGGAGTTCTACCCCGGCGCCAGAACCCCAGCCTGTACAGAATGAGCCTGCTGAACCGGTTGAGCCCATAGAAACCCCGCAGCCAGTAGAACCCACCCAAACACCTCAACCCACTGCGCAGCAATTCTTCACAGAAGAGTTCGAATCCGACAACGGCTACTGGGACCTCAATATTGTTAAAAACGCCGAATCATCTGATACATCTAAAGCAAGTGCGGGCATCAACGATGGCGTTTTTGATTTCATGATCGAAGGAAAAAACCTCACGATCTATTCTTTCTATACCCCTTATGAATATGAAAATGTGAAAATCGATCTGCTGGTTGAGAACCGCGGCACGAACGATAACCAGATCAATATCATCTGCCGCGCCACCGAAAACGGCTGGTACGAATTCAGCATTGCCAACAGCGGATTATATTGGATTTATGCAGTCGACGAAAATGGGTACCGGAAATTACATGATGGCGGTTCCACCAAAATCAAAGCGGGAAAAGAATTCAACGAATACTCAATTATATGTAAAGAACGTACACTATCTTTGTACATCAATGGCGTCGAAACGCGTGTGGTTGAAGAAAACGAATTCGTATTCAGCCAGGGATTGGTGGGAATCGGGGTATCTTCCTTCAACACCCTGCCCGTTGAAATCGAAATCAATTCAGTCGCGCTCAACGAACCATAAAAAGCATCCAGATCATCTAAAGGCCACCTGACCAGGTGGTCTTTTGGGTTCATCGGATATGCTACAATAAAAACAGTATGAACAACATATCTGACCTGCGACCATCTCCCATCGCCGGGACATGGTATGAAGGCAAACCTGAAACTTTGAAGCGGAACATCGACGCTTATCTCGACAATGCGGACCTGCCTGACCTGCCCGGGAACGTGATCGCCGTCATCGCGCCGCATGCCGGACACCGCTATTCGGGCGCGATTGCGGGATATGCCTTCGCAGCGCTTCGAAATCAGGCACCTGACCTGGTGGCCGTTATCTCACCTATGCATCACCCGTATGCACAACCGTTAATCACCTCCAGCCACGAGGCTTACTCTACACCCCTGGGCCCGATTCCTATCGACAAATCCGCGATTGACGAGCTTGACACCGCCTTGCAAGCAGACCCGGGTACCGGTCTCTCCCCTATCCCACGCGACCCGGAACATTCGCTGGAGATCGAACTGCCCTTTCTGCAGCGCGCCCTGGCATCTGATTTCAAGTTGCTGCCTGTGATGGTGCGATCGCAAGACCCGCGCATCTCCGAAGGACTGGGAAAAGCTCTGGCAAAGGTACTGCACGATAAAAACTACGCCATGGTAGCCAGCACGGATCTGTCACATTTCTACGATCAGGAAACCGCCAATCGACTGGACAACGAAATGCTGCGCCAGATCGAGGCCTTCTCACCAGAAGGGGTCTTCGAAGCGGAACGCACTGGCAAAGGCTTCGCCTGCGGACACGCTGCCGTTGCAGCCGTATTGTGGGCTTCCAAGGACTTGGGGGCCGACACGGTCAAACTGCTCAACTATGCTACCTCCGGTGATGTGACCGGTGATTACTCCGGTGTGGTCGGCTATGGTGCAGCCGCAATTTTAAAACAATTCAAGTAGGTCACGCTTGAAGCTTGACTTAGCCTCTGTTCTAGAAAATTCAAATCCATGAACCCCTTTGCCCAAATCGCCGTTAACGTCCCGTCTGTGGCGGGCGTTTTTGATTATGGCATTCCCGACGATCTGGCCGGGGAAATCGGCATTGGGCAACTGGTCATTGTGCCATTTGGGAAACAACGCGTGCAGGGGGTCATCCTGCGCTTTGTTGACCAGCCTTCTGTTTCCGACACGAAAGACATCCTGGAAATCCTTGACCCTGATCCGGTTTTGACTTCCACACAAATCACATTGGCCGAATGGATGGCGGAAGCCACGCTTTCCACATTGGCTGCAATCGTCAATCTCATGGTGCCGACTGGAATAGGTCAAAAGGCAGATGTGCGCTACGCCTTGCGGACCGTTGACCGTGGACCGAAGACCGAAGACGGTCTACAGTCCACGGTCAACGGTCTTAGTAAAGTCAACGAGCGCATCCTCAAGATCCTCACGGAGCGCGGCCCGCTGCGCGGACGCCAGATCGATACCCACTTCCGCAACGTGGACTGGCGCAAGTCCGCTGAGTGGCTGGTGCGACGCGGCATCCTGGAGAAAAGGTCAGTGCTGCCAGAGCCGCGTGTGCGCTCCAAATACGTCCGAGTGGCGCAACTGGCGGTCCCGCCAGAGGAGGCTGAAGCCGCCCTGCCTGACCTGGGCAAGACCGACGCCACACAGGAACGCCGCTCCGCCGCGCTACGTTACCTGATGCGTGAACTAGATGAAGTCAACGTCTCGTGGGTGTATGCCGAGAGCGGCTGCAATCTGTCCGATTTGCGGATTCTGGCCGAGCGCGGCCTGATTGTATTACGCGAGAACGAAATTTGGCGTGACCCATTGGAGAAAGTGGAGAAGAGATTAGAGAGTAGTACCATCCCCAGACTAACACCAGAACAAAAAAGGGCATGGGAGAATATTCACACGGCTTTTGCCAATTTAACCTCTATCCCCTTCCTGCTGCACGGCGTGACCGGCTCAGGCAAAACGGAACTGTACATCCGCGCGGCGGAGGAAACGGTGCGAAACGGCAGGCAAGCCATCATCCTCGTCCCTGAGATCGCGCTGACACCACAGACCGTGCGCCGTTTCCTGGCGCGCTTTCCAGGACAGGTGGGGTTGATACATTCCAAGCTCTCCGAAGGCGAACGCTACGACACCTGGCGTCGCGCGCGGGCCGGCCTGCTCAAGGTAGTCATTGGACCGCGCAGCGCCCTGTTCGCGCCCCTGTCCAAAATCGGCCTCATTGCTGTAGATGAATGTCATGATGGCTCGTATTACCAGTCCGAGCCGCCGTTCTATCATGCGGTCACCGCTGCGCAAATGTATGCACGGCTAGCTGGCGCAGTATTCATGATGGGATCGGCCACACCCAGCATGGTCCAACGCTGGGAGGCAGACGCCGGGAAAAGCGTGCTGTTGGAACTGCCCACGCGCATCGCCTCCGCGCAGGAGTCAAAACCGCATCAAACCCTGGACCTGCCGCCTGTTTCCATTATCGATATGCGCGAGGAGCTCAAAGCGGGTAACCGCGGCATCTTCAGCGGCGAGCTGCTACAAGCTTTAAGCAACACACTGGAACGCGGCGAGCAAGCCATCCTGTTCCTCAACCGGCGCGGCACCGCGACCTATGTATTTTGCCGCGATTGTGGTTACTCGTTGAAGTGTCCGCAATGTGATAATCCGTTGACATTTCACATCGAAGAGAAGGAAAGGCTCGTCTGCCATCATTGCGGATACACGCGCCAGAAGCCACGGAAATGCCCTGAATGCGGGGGAATACACATCCGCGAATACGGCCTGGGTAGCGAGCGCGTCGAGACAGAAGTCGGGAATTTATTCCCGCGCGCGCGTGTCTTACGCTGGGACTGGGAGACGACTCGTCAGAAGGACGCGCACGAAATTATCCTGAACCATTTCGCCTCCCACCGCGCGGATGTGCTGGTTGGCACGCAGATGCTGGCCAAAGGACTGGATTTACCGCTGGTCACGCTGGTCGGTGTGGTGCTGGCGGACGTAGGTCTGAATCTTCCCGATCCATTTTCATCAGAGCGGGTATTTCAAGTCCTAACTCAGGTGGCCGGGCGCGCCGGGCGCAGTATGCGTGGTGGGCGGGTTATCTTGCAAACTTTCCAGCCGGATCATCCTGTTGTTCAGGCGGCATCCGGGCATGATTATGCGGGCTTCTACAAGCAAGAATTGGAAGGCCGGCGCGCGTTGGGCTATCCGCCATTTGGGCGGCTGGTGCGATTGGAGTATCGTCACCGGGAGAATGAACGGGCGGAGACTGAAGCCCGAAAAACGGCGGGCAGGCTAAAGTCCAGGATCGAGGCGGAGGGACGTTTACAAACCACCCTGATCGGCCCCGTCCCATGTTTCTTTTCCAAACTACGTGGAGAGTATCGCTGGCAGATCATCCTGCGCGGCCCCAATCCGGTTGAAATCTTGCAAGCTCAAAAATTCGATGGCTGGCGGGTTGAAGTAGACCCGGTATCTTTGCTATAATCATGTTCAGTAGATTACGAAATGGCTGGTAGAAGCCCGAATTTAGGGG
>JBAVJG010000152.1:0-3074 GCA_049687655.1 Anaerolineales bacterium
ATGCAGCCCGAACTGCAAAAGCGGTTTAGCCCGCTGGTGGCGGCGCTGATTGTGTCCGTAGCCTGGTCGTTGTGGCATCTGCCGCTCTATCTGAATGGTTTCTACCCCGGAGACCTGGTGGGTGGTATGCTCGGCGGTTTCATTTTCCGCATCCTGCTGTCCATCTTCCTGGCCTGGTTCTACAATCGTTCCGGCGGCAACCTGTTCCTGATGATGTTCCTGCATACCTCATTCAACACGATGGTCAACTTTTTACCGACTTCCGACCTGGGCTTGTTGGTGCTCTGGCTGTTCGTCGTCATGTTCGTGGTCATCAAAGACAAAATGTGGCGTAAATTGCCCAATGAGACAACAAAGTAGGATAGGTCTTGTGAACCTGCCCACCTGACCAGGTTCGAATCTCTTCACTTGACCAGTCACAAATCTCCCCAGACCGCCGATGTGGTCTGGGGAGATTTCCTTTATCCTGTAAGTAGATAATTTTTGGAAGGAGAATCTACATGATCCAAACTGGCGACTACGTGATCGAAACCCATGGCTTGTGCAAATCCTTTGGGGAGGTACAGGCGCTTCGCAGCGTGGACCTGAACGTGCCGCAGCATTCGATCTTCGGTTTCCTGGGCCCCAACGGAGCCGGGAAAACCACCCTGATGAAGACTCTGCTTGGCCTGAGCCGTCCCACCTCTGGCAGCGGGAGGATCTTCGGGTACGACATCGTGAATGAGAGCGTGGCTATTCGCGAGCGCATTGGATACCTGCCCCAGCAACCGCGTTTCATAGAATATATGACCGCCCGTGAAAACCTGGAATTCGCTGCGAAGTTCTTCTTTAGCGGTCCGCAGGCAAAAATCCGGGAGCGATGCGATGAGATGCTGGAGTTAGTGGGATTGGCCGATAAGGCCGAGCGTCCTACAAAAGGCTTTTCCGGCGGCGAGAAACAGCGTCTGGGTATCGCGTTGGCGCAGGTCAACTACCCTGACCTGCTCATCCTGGACGAACCCGCTTCGGCGCTCGATCCATTGGGACGCCAGTCTGTGCTGGACGTGATGGCGCGCCTGCGTAAGCACACTACCATCTTTTTCTCGACCCATATCCTGGATGACGTGCAGCGCGTCAGCGACACAGTCGCCATCTTGAATCGGGGGCAGTTAGTAGCCAGTGGCCCGATCGAACAGATCTTGAACGGCAAGGACGGCGTGATCTATACGCTGGCGTTGAAAGGTAGCTCCGATGGGCTCGACAAGCGATTTGCTGAATTGCCCTGGGTTACCAATACCACGGTAACCCAACACAATGGGACAAGTGTCTGGCAGGTCAGCGTCAGTGATGAACCCGCCGCTGAAGCGACCCTGCTACGGCACGTGCTGGCAGATCAGCGAGTGACAGTCACCGAATTCAGCCGCAAAAAGTATGAACTGGAAGAAGTATTCATGGAGATCGTAAAAGGAGACGGTGATGGCCGCTAACATGGAATTTGTACGTGTGAATGAATTGAACGGACTGCGGGGTTTTTCTAACCTGCTGCATAAAGAGAACCGTGCCTGGTGGGGTACTCGTCAATGGTGGATCAACGCCCTGTTGTGGACAGGCATGCTCGGCGGCCTGACAGGCTTGATGGTCTTCGTGATGCCGTCCCTGGCCACAGCCAGTGGCGACCCTGAAGTGGCCGCCATGGGTGGCGAGATTGCCTTCGGGATGGAACTCGGGCGCACCGTTTTTTTTCAAATGAGCTGCCTGGCGCTGGCTATTGGAATGGTGGTGCTCTTTCAAGACGCCTTCTTGAGCGAGAAACACGCTGGCGTAACCGAATGGATCCTTTCCAAACCCGTGGAGCGCCGCTCCTACGTGCTTGCCAAACTTGCCGCAGCCCTGTTCGATCTCCCACTGCTGCTCATCGTCTTACCTTCTCTGATCGCCTACCTGTTGTTGAGTCTGCGTGGCGGAACTCCCTACCCGCTGCTTCCTTTCCTGGGTGGCGTTGGTATTGTGAGCATCCATACACTCTTCTATCTCACCTTGACCCTGATGCTCGGCACGATCTTCAATAGCCGCGGTCCCATCTTGGGAATCACACTGGGCTTCTTGCTGGGCGGAAGTGTGCTGGGTGGTCTGGTCAAGCCTCTTCTATATATCACCCCCTGGATGTTGAGCAAAGTCGTACCGATGGTGGTCGGAGAACAGCCCTATCCGGTTGACTTGCTGTGGGTGCCCCTGGCCACAAGCCTGCTCTGGAGCATGATCTTTGTTATCGTAGCGATGGCAAAGTTTGAAAAAACGGAGTTTTAATTATGTCCAGAAGAATAACAGGCACAGTGCTGCTTGGTATCTCAGCCTTATTGTATTCAACCCGCTATTTGTCCGCTGCCATTTTTGGCTCATCGCTTACCACCTGGAATGTTAAGCTGTTCAATGCCATGCTCCAATCTGTTGGCACAGAGTTGGTCACATTGAGTTTGATGGCCTTGATCGCGGGACTCGCATACCTGGTTTGGGCAGAGATCGAGGCCTGGCGTTCCGGCAATCAAGATGATGAAAATTTACAAAGTACAAGCCTGAAGCTCAATATTGAAGAAGTCAATTATGTTATCCAGCTTGAATCGGATCGAAAAGAAGAAAACTAGACAGGTAGGAATTTTAAAATGATAGGACTTACGTACATGGCGAAAATCGCCGCAGGCCCGATCCGGCCATTGTGCTGGCCGCGCTGAAGGTACACGAACTGAATCCCGTTGAAACCCAGCTCGTCGGCGACCGAGAGCTAGACATCCATGCCGGGCAAGCGGGGGGAATCCGCACCTGTTTGTTCGGCGTATCCAATCCGACCATCCCTGCGGATATCTGCATCTCACATTGCAAGCAGTTACTGGAAATATTGTCAACCAAACGAATTATAGGCCCGACAAATGAAAAGGAATAACAAAATGAACACCGGAAAAGATACTCAAGAAAGGAAAAGCGGCAAAAAGAAGCACGATATCGGTCAATGGATTATCTATGGATTGTTAATCGGCACGTTGGCTGGCATCATTTTTGGAGACCTTACGAAAGGGATGATTCTTGGCATCAGCCTCGGG
>JBAVJG010000153.1:0-2131 GCA_049687655.1 Anaerolineales bacterium
CAGCAAGGCCGGCTCGATGCTGGTCGAGCATTCTGACGTGGACAAGATCGCCTTCACCGGCTCGACCGACGTTGGCCGCATTTTGCGGCGTCAGACCGCGGGATCCGGGAAGAAGCTCTCGCTCGAAGTGGGGGGTAAGTCGCCCTTTGTCGTGTTCGAAGATGCCGATCTGGACGGAGCAATCGAGGGTGTGGTCGATGCGATCTGGTTCAACCAGGGCCAGGTCTGCTGCGCGGGCTCGCGTCTGATCGTCCAGGAGAACGTGGCCGAGAAGTTCATTCACAAGCTCAAGAACCGCATGGGACACCTGCGCGTCGGCGATCCGCTCGACAAAGCCATCGATATGGGCGCCATCGTGGACAAAACTCAGTGGGAGACGGTGGACGGATGGGTCAAGACGGGACTGAGCGAGGGCGGAGACGTGTTCCAGCCGGACATCCAACTGCCCGAAAAGGGGCTGTTTTACAAGCCGACCCTGATCACGGGGCTGGACCCGGCGGCTGCTACCGTGCAAGAGGAGATCTTCGGCCCGGTGCTGGTCTCGTTGACCTTCCGCACCCCGGCTGAGGGTGTTGCTCTGGCAAATAACACCCGCTACGGGCTGGCCGCCAGCGTGTGGTCCGATAATATCAACCTGGCGCTGGACGCGGCCAGCAAGATCAAGGCCGGTTCGGTGTGGGTCAACAGCACCAACCTGTTCGACGCTGCCTCCGGATTTGGCGGCTACCGTGAAAGCGGATTTGGCCGCGAAGGCGGGAAAGAAGGCCTGTTCGAGTACCTCCGCCCGAAGTGGATGGATCGCCCGCGGCCTGATTTCGTGCAGCCGAAAGAGGGCAAGAAGTCGAGTTGGGGTGAGCACGTACCTGCGCGCCCCGCCATGCCTTCTACAGAACGCGCTGACGGCCGCGACCTGCCGCGTGTGGACCGCACACCCAAGATGTACATTGGCGGAAAACAAGTCCGCCCGGATGGGGCTTACACCATCACAGTATTGGGTGCAAAAGGTGAGATTGTCGGCCAGGTCGGTGACGGCAACCGCAAAGACATCCGCGATGCAGTTGAAGCAGCCCACGCGGCGCATACCGCCAAACCCGGATGGGCCATGCGGCACGGCTATAACCGCTCGCAGATCCTGTACTTTATCGCCGAAAACCTGGACGCCCGCAATGCCGAGTTCGTGGAACGCATCGTCGAGATGACCGGACGTACCAAAAAATCCGCACAGGCCGAAGTGGAGGCCACCGTAGAGCGCCTGTTCACGTATGCGGCCTGGGCTGACAAGTACGGTGGCTCGGTACAGGAGACTACTCTGCGAGGGATTACCGTTGGCGTGAACGAGCCGGTGGGCGTGATCGGCATCGCTCCCCCCGACGAACATCCGCTGTTGGGCTTTGTTTCGTTGATGGCACCCGCCATCGCGCGCGGCAACACAGTTGTGATGATCCCCAGCCCGCAGTATCCGCTCAGCGCCACCGACTTCTACCAGGTGCTGGATACGTCCGACGTGCCCGGCGGCGTGGTCAACATCGTCACCGGCGATCGCGACCACCTGATCAAGACTCTGGTCGAGCACGAGGATGTGGACGCAGTCTGGTACTTCGGCTCGGCGGAAGGCAGCTACCACGTTGAATTCGAGTCCGCTGCGAACATGAAACGCACCTGGGTGGGCTACGGCTTGCCGCGTGACTGGATGAGCCGTGAGCAGGGCGAGGGTCACGAGTTCCTGCACGAGGCCACACAGGTCAAGAATATCTGGGTGCCGACGGGGGAGTAAGGCGCAAAGAGGGTGCGTCGCACCTGCCAGACGGAAAAATTCGCTTTAGCGATTAATCGCTATCGAGTTGATTTATCCTATTTAGCAAGGTGCGACGCACTTACTGTATAATTAAAGTAATGGCTACAAAAAATCCTTCCCGCGTAAAGATCAAAATTCCCAAAAAGGAAATGAATGATTTCTGCCTTCGCTATAAGGTGCAGCGATTGGCTTTATTCGGTTCTGTTCTTGGGAACAACTTTCGCACAGAAAGCGATGTAGATGTGCTGGTTTCCTTCCAGCCAGACGCACGAATTGGATTTATAACTTTTTCTCGTATGCAGCGCGAACTTGCAGAGTTGCTCAACCGGCCTGTGG
>JBAVJG010000154.1:0-2934 GCA_049687655.1 Anaerolineales bacterium
CCGGAGTATCGTCGTTGCCCATGATGATGCCAGCAGTGTGACTCATCAAATGCCGCAGGGTGATAGGTTTATATTTTGATTGGACTTTGAACCAGGGCAGATATTTAGCGACCGGGTCGTTAATATCAAGCACCCCCTGCTCCTGTAGTTGCAGCAGGGCAATGTTGGTGAATGATTTACTGATGGAACCGATCTGGAAAAGTGTTTCGGGGGTGACGGGTTGTCCCGCTTCCTGGTTGGCCAGCCCGAAAACATCAGCGTAAATAGTTTGCTCGCGATGGGTGATCCCGATGGCGATGCCTGGAGCATTCAACGTCGGCATTTGACGTTCAATCAATTCACTCAAGCGCTGAAAAGCGCCTTCAGTAGAGACCAATAGACCTCTTGAGCGTACTCGCAAGCGTTTTAAATTTTTAAAGCAAAATCATTTTAGCATTAATAAGAGGATAATCCTATGCTTTTCTAGAATGGATTTTCAGTGGAGAAAGTACTATCTCTTTTAGAAAAAAATGCTTGACGACGCCTATGGAGTGAAATAGAATCATGGCAGTTCAAATATCAATTCCCCTATTGCAATTCATTCAAGTACGTCACTCTCTCGTTTAGAAAGCGAGCCTGGATGACAAAACAAATCCCCCTGGTCGAAGCGCGCGGTACGCACCGTGAAGTCGGTCAGCAAATTGGGCAAGCCTGCCAGATTGGAATCCAAAACACGCTGGCCGGGCTGCGCGATGACCTGCCCGCAGGCGTGACATGGGTGGGTGTGCTTCAGCAGAGTGCGCGCTATCTGGAATTCAGCCGACAGGTTTATCCAAAGTATGTGGAAGAATTGGAAGGCATCGCCGAAGGTGCAAATGCGCCTTTCGAGGAAGTTTTCCTGACAATGTGCGAGGAATTATGGGAAGCCGCCGCCTGGCGCGGCTGTACCGACATGGCCGCGCGTGGACGAGCCACGAAAGACGGCTCGACCCTGATCGCCCACACCAATGACCTGCCGTCGCGTGCCGAAGAACATCTCGTCTTGCTGAAAGTGCAAGCCGGGGATGAGCCGGAGTTCCTGGGAATATCATCTGGTGGCGTTGCCATCAGCGCGGGCTTTAATGCAGCCAGCATCAGCCTGACCGGCAACCAGCTCGACAACAACGACATTCGTCCCGGTGTGCCACGTCTGTTAGTGGTGCGTGCCCTTCTTGCATCCCGTCATATGAGTGAAGCCATGGAGCACTGCCTTCTGCCGCAGCGCGCCTCTAGCTACAACAACGTGTTGGCTGACGCGAGTGGCGAGGTCTACAGCATGGAGGGATCAGCCACTGACTGCGAACCCATCTACATCGAAGATGACATTTTAGCGCACGCCAATCACTACGTTAGCCCGTCCATGCGAAAATTCGAGGCAGATCGCAACAATATCGGCAACTCGGTATTTCGTCACAACCGGGCTATGCGTCTACTGCGCGAGAACTATAGTCAGCTCACGCCGGAGCTTCTCCGGAAATTGCTCGGTGACCATGCTGGATACCCCACCTCCATTTGTAAGCACGGTACCGAAACCGTGACCGTTTTTAGCATTGTCATCCAGATCGAGAACCTGCGCGCCTGGATTGGCCGTGGACGTGCCTGTGAGACAGAATATATTGAGTATCAGCTCGATCCATATAAGGAATAAATATGAGCGACGTTCTCTCTCTTTTTCCCGAAACCTACGAAGCCTCCCGAGAGCGCTTCAGACACAATCTGGCTGTCATCCAAAAATATTGGCCCAAAGCGCAACTATCTCAGCACAAAATCACATTTGATGAAGACCTGACCATCGACTGGATACGATCTGATGCCATCGACAAAAATGAAAAGGTCTTCATCTTGACGACAGCCGAGCATGGCATTGAAGGCTATGTGGGATCGGCTATGCAGCAACGTTTCATTGACAAATTTCTCTCCCGCCTCGATCCCCGGACGACCGGCCTGCTTCTGGTCCATTCGATCAATCCCTGGGGGATGAAATACCACCGCCGCGTCAACAGCCAAAACGTGGACCTGAACCGCACCTTCGTCTGGAACAACTCATTCGATAATACTATCAATCCCGATTACGACCACCTGCTCGACATCCTCCACGGTGGCAGGCCATTCCAAAATCTGACCTTGTCCAATCTTGGATACTACCTCAAGCTGATCCAGAAAGTGCTGCAGATGGGATGGCCTGCTTTCAAGAGAGCTTTCCTGTTGGGGCAGTACCGCCATGCAAACGGACTATTCTATGGCGGCGAAGGCTATCAGGAAGAGACTCAGATTTTGATAGATCTATATCGCCAAATATTCAGTGCCTATGGGCAAATCCTGCATCTCGATATGCACACCGGTTATGGGCCACGTTACCAGATGAGCATCGTCAACTCGGTGCACGAGAAACGGCCATCGCAGGAGTTTGTCGAGAATTTTAATTATCCACTGGTTGTGGCGGCCAATCCACAAGAGTTCTATGCCATTCGAGGCGACATGATCGACTACATCTATGAGATGAGGGAGCATGAGTTCCCTGAAAAGAAATTATTTGCAACAGCCTTCGAGTTTGGTACCTACGGAAATGGATTCAAAGGCAAAGTTGGTATGCCTCGCGCGATGAGTTTCGAAAATCGCCTGTGCTGGCATGGCGCGGTCAATGAGAAGATGGCTGCACGAGTGAAAGACGATTTTGAAGAATTGTTCAACCCATCTGCACCGGAGTGGAAAGCAAAAGCTGTTCAGGATGCTGACCAAGTTTTTCAAGGGATTTTAGAAGCGGAGGGGTATATTCAATAGATTGCTGAATGGGTAACATTACGTTCCTAGACGATTTTCCAGGTTTCAATTAGATTCTTGAAAAGGTAGCGTTGTATTTCCGTATTTTCCCCTGATTTTAGGGAAGGTTACGGTTCGGAACAGGTCCCCGTGGGG
>JBAVJG010000155.1:0-2094 GCA_049687655.1 Anaerolineales bacterium
GGTCCCATTTACGTGAACATTTCCATTCTCAAAGCGGATCTGCTCCGGCGGAATATCATATCTCTCAGCCATCGAGCGCGAAATGGCTTCGCGCAAGGTGATGGCGGCATAACGGGAAGCATTCCCAGTCACATAGGTTTGTCTCGAAGCAGTCGTCGGGCCACCGTTGGGGGTCAGATCGGTGTCCATTACCAGCACTTTGACCTGCTCAGGTGGGACAGCCATTTCTTCGGCCACGGTCAACTGCATAACCGAGACCAGTCCCTGGCCAAGTTCGGCTGCCGAACTGCGCACTTCGAAGGTACCATTGTCGTAGAGTTCCAGTTCGGCGCCGGATTTGTCGGGAGCGCCACCGCCCAGGCCAGTGTTCTTATAGGCTGCGGCAACGCCCCAGGAACGCACCAGATGCTCAGAACCGGGTACAGGTTGAGGCTTGAATGGATGCGGGTTTAGCTTCCGCATCTCGGCCTCCACTTTATCAATACATTCCACCAGTCCTACGCTTTCACGTAGATCCTGTCCTGTATTGGTAATGCTGCCCACGTGCAGGGCGTTCATGCGACGCAACTCAACCGGGTCCATTTCCAGCATTTCAGCCAGGCGATCCATCATGGTCTCAACCGCGAAGGCCGACTGGGTGACGCCAAAACCGCGGAAGGCCCCGGCGGGCGGATTGTTGGTGTACATGGCATAGCAGTCAGCACGCACGTGTTCGATGTCATACGGGCCGGCCGAGTGCGTGGTAGCGCGCGTCATAACTTTTTCACCGAGCGAGGCATACGCGCCAGTGTCGCCATAAAGTTCACTTTCAGTGGCCACAATGCGGCCGTCCTTCATCGCGCCGATCTTGACCTTGATCTGCGTGGCGTGGCGCTTGGGATGTACCACCAGGCTCTCGTGGCGGTCGAAGAGCAGCTTCACCGGGCGTCCGGTGACGTTGGCCAGCATAGCCGAGTGGATCTGCCCCATCACATCTTCCTTGCCGCCGAAGCCGCCGCCCATCAACTGCCCGACGATGCGCACGCGTTCTTCAGGCCAGCCCATCACGCGCGAAACCTGGGTGCGATCCTGATAGGGAATCTGCGAGCCGACGTACACTTCCATGCGCCCGTCTTCGAGCGGCACAGCGATGCTGCACTCCGGCTCCAAGAATGCATGGTCAGTGATGGCGGTGTGGAAAGTGTGCTCGAGGATGACGTCCGCTTTGGCAAAGCCTTCATCCATATCACCCTTGCGGACTTTGATGTGCTTGAGCAAATTGCCGGACTCGTGCAGCTTGGGCGCGTCCGGTTGATAGGATTGGACCGCATCTGTGATGACCGTCTGCGGCTCAAACTCCGCTTCGATGGACGCAACAGCCTGCTCGGCGATCTCCTGTGTTTCCGCGGCGACAAGTGCCAGCGAATCCCCTACATAGCGGACACGTTCCCCGATCCCGACCATGACAGGCCAGTCGTAGACGACCAATCCATGAGTGCGTTCGGCGGGGATGTTGTCAGCGGTTAAAACTGCTACTACGCCGGGCAACGCTTTGGCTTTGCTAATGTCGAGACTTTTCAAAATAGCGTGTGGCACACCTGCCCGACGGACATGCGCATACAGCATGTTATCGAATTCCAGGTCATCGGTGAAAAGCGCATCTCCTGTTACCTTCTCAATCGCATCCGGACGGATCTTATTCCTGCCAACTACATTATGTGCATTGATCGAATCAGGTATCTTCGGCTGTGAAATCGGCTCGCCTGTTCGTAAGGCTTTAGCTGCATCCAGAATGGCGTTCTCGATGGTGGGATAGCCCGCACAGCGACAGAGTGTATCTTTCAACGCGTGACGCAGTTCATCCGAGGATGGGTCAGGGTTGCGCTTGAGCAACGCATAGGAAGTCAAAATCTGGCCGGGGATGCAGAACCCGCACTGCACCGCGCCATGCTGTACAAAGGCATCCTGCAAGGGATGCAGGACCAGCTTGCCATCTTCTGATTTGGCCAGGCCTTCGATTGTCAAAATATCCTTGCCATCCGCACGCGCAGCAGGATAAACACAGGAAAGTATTGGTTCACCATTTATTAGAACGGTGCAAATGCCACATTCGGC
>JBAVJG010000156.1:0-3508 GCA_049687655.1 Anaerolineales bacterium
CCCCCAAATCTGGGTATCTACCACTGCGTCTTCGCGCAGCGAACGGCGGAAATTCCCAAATAACCAAAACATGTGTAGTGGCCAAATTAATGGGTTAAGGGAAAATCTCCCGGTTCTGCAGTGAAACGAACTGCAAGGTATAATCACCGCGGAGAAGAACTATGCCAAAACCATCCACTTTTTCGATTGTCGCCTGCGATCAGAATACAAAGGCCTGGGGCGTGGCAGTGGCCTCCAAGTTCCTGGCTGTGGGCGCGATTGTACCCTGGGCGCGAGAAGGTGCGGGCGCACTGGCCACGCAGTCGTATGCCAACACATCCTTTGGCCCGCGCGGATTGGACTTGATGGCTTCCGGCCTGTCTGCCGAGGCGACGTTGGCCGAATTGCTGCAAGACGACCAAGAACGCGAGCAACGCCAGGTCGGGCTGGTGGATGCGCGGGGTCTGGCTGCGACCTTTACCGGTTACGAGTGCTTCGAATGGGCTGGCGGTCTGACCGGTCCCGGCTATGCCATTCAGGGCAACATCCTGGTTGGCGAGCAGGTGGTCAACGCGATGCAGAAATCTTTCCTTGAAACCGAAGGCAACCTGCCCTCCCGTTTGTACGCGGCGCTGCTGGCCGGCGATAGGTCAGGTGGCGACCGGCGTGGCCGGCAGTCGGCTGCGATTTATGTGGTCAAACCGAAAGGCGGTTATGGCGGTTTCATCGACCGTTGGATCGATTACCGCGTAGACGACCACGAAGATCCCGTTCCCAGGCTGGGAGAATTGCTGAAACTGCACGAATTGTTCTTTGGCGAAAGCGAAAAGAAAGATCGCATACTGTTGAAAGGCGAGCCGCTACAACACTTGCAGGAAATTCTCATCCATCTGGATTACCTGGCAGGCAAAGCGGACGGCACGTATGACGAGTTGACCAAAACCGCGCTACGGGCTTTCACCGGCAACGAAAATTTCGAAGAACGCGTTGACCTGGAAGCAGGCTGGATCGACAGGCCTGTGCTGGAATATTTGTTGAAGAAATTTGGAAGTTGATACGGTTGGTTGAGTAACTCTGAGCGTTCTTTGCGAAGGGTGTATCGCCAGTCCTGCCGCCAAGACTGGGAACCAACAGATAACAGATAATATGACATTACCGAAAAACATCAAAGCCCTCATCCTCGATATGGACGGCGTGCTGTGGCGCGATAATATGCCCATCGGTGACCTGCCCGACATCTTTGCCCGCCTCCAAGAGCGTGGGCTCAAGGTTGCATTGGCTACCAACAACGCCACCCGCACGGTTGACGAACATTTAGAAAAGGTGTCCGGTTTTGGTGTAAGCCTGGAGCCATGGCAGATTATCTCATCTGCTTCCGCTGCGGCAAACGTTTTGAGCAAAGAATTCCCAAACGGCGGCGCAGTCTTCATCGTTGGAGAGAACGGTATTCAGCGCGCGCTGGAAGAACGTGACTTCCTCCCGATCATCGACCCCGAGAATGAGACGGGACCCGTCGCGGTGGTCGGTGGAATAGACCGTAGCATATCCTATGGAAAATTGCGTCGTGCCACGCTGCACATCCGCGCGGGTGTGCCGTTCTACGGCACCAACCCGGACAAGACCTTCCCCACCCCCGAAGGGCTGGTTCCCGGAGCGGGTGCCATCCTGGCTTCCATCGAAGCTGCAACGGATGTCAGGCCGATCATCATTGGCAAGCCGAAACCGGCTATGATGTATATGGCCCTGGAAAAACTTGGCACCGCGCCCGAAGAAACCCTGGTGGTCGGTGACCGCCTGGAAACGGACATCGCTGCCGGACAGGCTGCGGGCTGCAAGACCGCGCTGGTCTTGAGCGGGGTGTCGACCAGGGAACAAGCGGAGAAATGGGAACCCGCTCCTGATTTCATATTTGATGATCTAAGTTCGCTAATAGGCCGAAGAAAATTGAGTAAATTATGATCAACCCGCCTTTTATTTATGATTTGGAACATTCTGAGTTAGAGAGTTTACTGGCGAAACTTGACGAACCTTCTTACCGCGCAGACCAGATCTGGCAAGGATTGTACAAACAATACTGGAACACACCGGATGAGTTCACCAACCTCCCAAAAAGCCTGCGCGAGCAACTGGATAAGATCCTGCGCTTCGAACCTCTTCAACCCATCAAGTATCTCGACTCATCCGATGGGCAGACTCGCAAAACGCTTTTTCAAATGCACGATAATCGCCTCATTGAAGCAGTACTGATGAAATACGACCCGTCCACACATAAAGGACGGGGACGGCGCACGCTGTGCATCTCCTCACAGGCGGGTTGCGCCATGGGCTGTGTCTTTTGTGCCACCGGACAGATGGGCTTTATGCGCAATTTGACCAGTGGCGAGATCGTTGCCCAGGTCATGTACTATACCCGCATGCTGCACGCACAGGATGAGAACGTCACAAATATCGTACTGATGGGTATGGGCGAACCCTTCCATAACTATGACAATACGATGGCCGCCATTGACCGCTTGAACGATTCCGACGGCTATAACTTTGGCGCGCGGCGCTTCACCATCTCGACTGTGGGCCTGGTGCCAAAAATTCGGCGTTTCGCAGATGAGAAACGCCAGGTCAATCTAGCCATCTCCCTGCATGCCGCAGATGACGATGAACGCAGCGCGATCATGCCGGTCAACAAGAAATACAGCATCAGCAAACTACTGGAAGCTTGCCGGTATTACGTCGAACAAACCAGCCGCCGCGTTACATTCGAATGGGCGCTGATCAGTGGAGTCAACGACACGGAAGAAGTGGCGCATAAGCTGGCTTCCCGCCTCAAGGGATTGATGTGCCATGTCAATGCGATCCCCCTCAACCCGACGACTGGGTATGACGGCCGGGCAACAGACCGTCAAAGCGCAGCCAAATTCAAAAATATGTTGGAGCAGGCTGGAATTCCGTGCACGATCCGTATGCGTCGGGGGATTGATATACAGGCTGGTTGTGGTCAGTTGGCTGGATCTTTTGATGTTAGGGATAGTTAATAGTCTCGTAACATTATATATTATGGTTACACGAAATTTACGCTGTTTTCCGCTTGTCAGAATATCTCCTTTGCAGTATAGTTTTGGCTGAATTTTAATTTCCGCGAAAACAAATAAAACCTATGACCCAAAAACAAAATTGGCTTGAACGTCCCCTTCACCCTGCCCTGCCAGGCATCACAAATGAGATTATTCTCTTTGCAGGCATCCTCCTGCTGACCATCTTCACGCGCTTCTACGACCTGGAAACGCGCGTAATGAGCCATGACGAAAGTTTACACACTTACTTCTCCTGGCTGTTCTACCGCGGACAGGGTTACCAGCACAGCCCCATGATGCACGGGCCGCTGCAATTCCATTTACTGGCGCTAACCTACTTCCTATTCGGCGTAAGCGATTTCACCGCGCGCATCCCGGCTGTGATATTCAGCATCGCCACCGTTTGGATGGTCTGGTACTGGCGACGCTATCTCGGCAAGACGGGCGCTATTGTCGCCGGT
>JBAVJG010000157.1:0-2967 GCA_049687655.1 Anaerolineales bacterium
CTGGTTTGCGTTTTGAGCAGAAGGGTAAACTCGAAGGGCTACCTATCAAATTATGACTATTTTTATTGATTCGAGTCCTGCCCCCGCTACAAAAAAAGACACCATCAAGGTGTTTTTTAATTTGAGCGAAATCAGCAGCTGAACCTAAGACCTAAAGGTTACGAGCCCTACTTACAAGCAATTGGACACAGGCGCTATAGAGAGTTTTGGGGGAAAGTTAAGAATAGATGCTAGGACAAATCTAGGCCATTTCCCTCCATGCAATTTCGCCAGAAATTATGGTAGCGACAGGATATAAGTCTTGGTTAAGGCAAACTGAGTCAGCTTATTCCCTTCCGATATAACTCCCGTCTATTTTTCTTCAATGCAGTTTGCCGGAGTACTGGTCAGAGAGGGAATTATTTCTTTTAGTGTTTTCTAAGAGAAAGAAATCATATCTCTTAGCGCTGCATCAATAGAAAGACAACTGCTCGCTAACGAGCCATCAGCAAGTCTGGCCGAATGCTTGTCTACATAAACTATATCGTCAATTTTGGGGTATTCACCAGGAGGTATTCCCAGAGCAGCTATTGCATCGCTAACAAGAATAAGATTCATTCATATAGAAAAAATGATGAGGCACAGAATGAGTGAAACACACGCACCAACGCAGGATCGTTACGAGCCGGGATCATATGAAAACCGCATCAAGGGATACCTTGAAGATAAGTGGGCTGCAGCCTGTGACCATCACGCGGTAAGAGGACGGCGATACGTTTTTAACCGGCCCGCTGGGCGATCAGGCTGCACTGTATGGACTGCTCAAAAAAGTGCGTGATTTAGGTCATGCCATTGATCTCGCTCAGTCCCGTTGAATCCGGCCCCTAGACTACGCTGGGATAGGCCCGTCGGATGCGTCAGATGTCAATAAAACCATTCAATACTATCCTCTTGACCAGGGACAAGACTAGCCCTGTGCAGGGGGAATATTCCAGTCAATTGGCTTACTATCAGATTGCAGTAATGTCCTTCTTGATAAAAATCCACATCGTTCAATAAAGGAGAAAAACTTGAAAACCTTACAGAAATTCGGCGGTATCGCCGCGCTGTACCTGGCAGCCGCCTACCTGATCGGAATGACCATCTTTCTCGTCGTTCTGGATTACCCCAGCATTACCAACCCGGCCCAAAAGGTAACCCTGCTCGTCGAAATGCAGATGGTCACCTTTTCAACCAACCTGCTCATGTACGTGTTCTTTGGCGTTTTTCTAATCATCCTATCGCTGGCGTTGTACGACCGGTTGAAGTCTGGCGCACCGGCGATCATGCAGGTGGCAACCGTGATCGGGATCATCTGGGCCGGCTCGCTGGTCGCAAGCGGCATGGTCGCCAATGCCGGGATCACCCCTGTCGTCGCGCTATATGCCAAAGACCCGGCCCAGGCTGCGTTGACCTGGCTGGGAATTGAATCAGTGGCAAACGGGCTGGGTAATGCCAATGGCGAAATCCTAGGCGGACTTTTCACGCTGCTGGTCAGCCTAGCTGCCTTGCGGGCTGGAGAGCTTCCCAAGGGACTGAATATCCTCGGCTTGTTGGTTGGCGCGGTGGGCATCATCACTGTTCTCCCGGGGTTGATCGACCTGGTCGGAGTTTTTGCCTTGAGCCAAGTCATCTGGTTTGTCTGGCTGGGGATTGTGTTGTTGCGCAGCAATCCGGGCAAGACAGCGTAATAACCGGATGAGTTCGCACAACAAAGCAAATCAAAAAAAGGAGATAAAAATGAATTCGACTCGAAAGATTGCCATTATTACAGGCGCGATTTTCATCATTGCGACCCTCGCAGGTCCTGTCCTGGCTTCGCCGCTCACACCTCTTCTGACTGGTGCGGATTACCTCACCCGGGTCTCTGCACAACCGAACCAGGCGTCCGGAGGAGTGTTACTCTGGATCATCAGCGCTTTTACAGGAGCCGGCATAGCCATAGCGCTGTATCCGGTCCTGAAAGAGCGGAATGCGGGTCTGGCCCTCGGATCCGTTATCTTCAGGACCATTGAAGCAGCCTTTTATATGGTCGGGATCGTGTGCCTGCTGTCCCTGCTGACACTCGGCCAGCAGTTTACAACCGCGGGAGCTGCCGATCGTACGTCGCTTCAGGCTATCGGCAATTTGTTGGTAAACATACGCGACCACGCCGCGTTGGTGGCAGTGTTCGCCTTCTGCGTAGGTGCCTTTATGTACTATTACCTGTTATTCCAATCACGGCTCATTCCGCGATGGCTGTCAGGCTTCGGCATCGTCGCGATCATCCTGATGCAGGCGGCTTGCGTGCTTGCCTTGTTCAGCGGTAACCGGATTACCAGCTACATTCCTCTGGCTGCTCCCATCGCTGTGCAAGAAATAGTCCTGGGGGGTTGGCTGATCGTTAAAGGATTCAATCCATCTGCCATCGCTGCCCTGTTTGCGAAAACAGAATAACAGATTGATTTTACACACTTTAGGACTGGCAGCCCCGAAAATGATACTGGATTGCCAGTCCTGCAAAGCTTGAGCAATAAATTCAAAGCAAAAATGGAGGATGATATGAAGATAAATTCGCCCCAAAAGACCGCAAGAGTTGCGGCGTTCGTGTTTCTGATAATATTTTTTCTGGGGATGTCGACTGAACTTTTTATCCGCCCGGGCATGATTGTGCCGGGAGACGCCGCAGCAACCGTCAAGAATATTGCGGCTTCTGAAGCGCTCTTCCGTCTCTCCCTGGTGAGCGATCTAATCCGCCAGGCGCTATTGATGTTATTGCCGCTGATTTTATACAAATTACTCAAACCGGTAAACAAAACCATTGCATCTCTTATGGTTATATTCGCTCTGGTCTGTGTCCCTATCTCGATGCTCAATGAGCTTAACCATTTCGCTGTCCTGTTGCTATCGAGTGGCGCTGGTTATTTAACAGCATTCAAAGCAGATCAATTGAATACTCTGGTGATGTTC
>JBAVJG010000158.1:0-7573 GCA_049687655.1 Anaerolineales bacterium
GTGGACCCAGAGGGATTCGAACCCTCGACCTCCTCAATGCCATTGAGGCGCGCTCCCAGCTGCGCCATGGGCCCCGGGATATTTTGCTTTGAGCAGTGAACATTGTAACATGCTTGTCCACTGTTCACTGCCCGGAGTGGACCTGAGGGGATTCGAACCCCTGACCTCGTCAGTGCGATTGACGCGCGCTCCCAGCTGCGCCACAGGCCCATAATTTGGGCGAAGGCTATTCTACTTGAGGGGGTATTGAATGTCAAGCAAAATTTGAGTTACACTCCCTCGAAAAGCCTCTTGCGAAACACATAAGTTCTACACAATTTCCTCACTACAGGCTTACATCGGCCCTATATAATCACAAAATCACATTTGCCTGAGTGTCCCGATTGCAATATTTTCTAAGCAAACACTTATCTAAACACTCATAACTTTTAGCAACCTGTTACGACTACTTGAATATAGACTAGGGCAACATCTTGATCCCAAATAACACAACCGTAACACTATTGCCCACGATTTCAGAAAAAAACCGGAAAGGAGAGTTTAAAAATGGATAGAAACTTTTCCCACTCTGCATACAGGCTTTTCAGTTACATTTTTCTCGGCTGGTCAGCCTGCATGGGCATCCTCGTCCTGTTTGCAACCTCCCTTTAGAAAAATCAGCCTGGTAAAACAAATACGGCCAAGTCTACTGACTTGGCCGTATTTGTTTGTATAGTAGCTGAAAGCATTATGACAGTCCCTGTGTTTTATAATCGGTCAACCACCTGGAAGGGATAGCCTATGACCGAAGCTAACACAAAATCCGTTTACCGCATCACCGACCTGCACGAATCAGAACGCCCCCGTGAGCGGCTGTCCGCGCTGGGGCCGCAGGCATTAAGCAATGCCGAGTTACTGGCTATCCTGCTGCGTGTTGGCGTGAAGGGTGAGAACGCTGTGCAGGTGGGGCAACGTCTGCTGAACAAATTCGGTGGGCTGACCGGCATCCACCGTGCACCCTTCGATGAACTGCTACACGAGCACGGACTGGGTGAAGCTAAAGCGGCCCAGATCAAAGCCGCGATCGAACTGGGCCGGCGCCTGACTCTTGAATCCCCCGAAGCACGCCCGACCATCAACTCCCCCGCGGACGCGGCGGCGCTGGTACAGTACGAAATGTCTGCGCTGGAACAGGAACATCTGCGCGTGCTGCTGCTCGACACGCGCAATCATGTGCTGGATATTGTAGAAGTGTACCGGGGCTCGGTTAATTCGTCACAGGTCCGAGTTGGAGAGGTGTTCAAAGCCGCTGTGCGGCGTGGCTCGACAGCCGTCATTATCATCCACAACCACCCCAGCGGTGACCCGACGCCCAGCCCCGACGATGTGGCCGTGACGCGCGCCTTTGTGCAGGCCGGCAAACTACTGGATGTGGAGGTGCTCGATCACCTGGTCATCGGGCAGGGGAAATGGGTATCACTGAAAGAACGGGGTTTGGGATTTAGCTAAAACTAAAAGTTTTACATTTCGTGAATTTCGCAATCGAAATAAGCGTACAGGACTTACCCCCCCCTTATTTTCGGTAACCTTTTGCGGACTGCGCAAGTCCTAGCGTATCTAATCTTCAGGTGATTGCTTCGGAAGTCTTCGTCTTGAGAGGGTGAAATGCCTGATCGCAAACAGGATACTGATAAACGCACCGCCCACGAAGAACACCCTCCCGGTCAACAGGTAGACAATAAAATACAGTATTCCAACATTAAAGCCACCGACAGCCACGCGCTTTTGTGACAGTTTATAACTTTGCTCGATCCTGCCTTTGAATCCTTCAGGATCAGTTTTCAAAAACCAGACTAGACTGAGGTTCTCGATGTGACGCAAATCGGTGATGAGCACCAGCAGCAACGCTGCCCCGGCCAGGGATTCGAACCAGGAACTCGGCATCCACATACCCACCAGGCCGATTAACACAACAGCACCCAGCATCGAAAGAATATAACGCGGACTCAACCAGCGCAATTGCCTCACATCTTTTTCAAAATTTGGATTCATTTCAACGCCGTGTTCGTATTGCACGGTCTCATTCAGGAAATCACGATAAGCTTTCGAATACAACATCGTCGAGACAAAGTCAAAAATACTCAGCAAACCCCACAAGACAGCTACCAGCCACGGATTTCGCACTAAGGTGTCGATCAACATGCGCCCTCCAATAGATTGGAAACTTACGTACTGGCTTTTACCCGAAACGATTTGAATTCCCCCGTGATTTTTCCCCATTCTTCACGCCAGTCATCCACCCTTGAACCCATTGGACCGCGTTTCACCATTCGTAAAAAATTGTCAATCTGCTCTTTGGACCCCTCCGCCACCGCTTCGACCGTATCATAACCGACATTTCTCACCCAGCCGGTTACACCAATTTGGAGGGCATTCTGTTGCACAAAAGCCCGAAAGCCAACTGCCTGCACGCGTCCGTTCACCCAGACATGGATGCGAGTATTTTCATCTTGATTCGTCATCAGCGGGCCTCTTTTGGAAAAATCCGATCAACGGTATCAGAAGCATAAAAACGAACAGCCCAAGATATGGCAACATGTTACGCAAGAAGACGCCCATCACATTTTGGCCCAACACCGATTCCCGCCAACGTGTATCCAGGCTCACCAACGAAGTCCCAAGGGCACGCACCACACCCTGGTCACAACTCAGGCCATCGGCGTAGGCTGAAGTCAACGAGAACAGGGCCGGGGTCCCGTAAGAATCGCGCAGAAAACGCACAAAAGACTGGGATTCGGCATAAGCCAGGTAAGCGCGCGAAGCGTCCAGCGGGAACGTGTTACATAAATCTGAAACAGGCAGAAGCGAGTCATTCTGACTTGCAATCGTCAGGGCCTGATCATAATCCGGGTTAGGATACAGTTCTGCCAACGAGGCGATCCCCTCGCTCAACCAGACCGGCAGGGTAGCATACCCCTCGCCCACGCTGCGATAGAGCATCACGTGTGCCAACTCATGCGGGATGAGCGTTTCCATATCGATGCTCTGCCCGGGTCCTGGCGCAACTGCCAGCATGACCACACCCAGCTTCGGATTGGCATGGCCGCCCTGCCAGCTCTCACCGCCCAGGAATAAGGCGCTCTGCAAATCAGTGGTAGACGCGTAAACATATACATCCAGAGGCGCAGCCTGTGAGGCCGGGATAATCGCGCTGACCGCATTCAAACCACGTCGTGAGACATCCAGTAGAGCATCACCAAATGCCGCGTCGCCCTCATACCAATGTACCCGCAGGGTTCCATCCACCTGCTGCTGCCAGGTGAAGCGATCGTCCACATATTGCACGTGATAATTGTCGCTCCGCAGGGTTTGCCCATTTTGCAAAGTAACTTCAAACCAGAACGAAATTGTGACGAACGGGCGCAGCACATTTTGCGTTACATCATAACGGTAAGTCACAACCCCATCTTGACCAACGTCGACGGGGAAGCGCCGCACAGATTCATCGAAATTATCATTGAAAACCAGTGCTGCACTTATGATTGGGATTGGGGATTGGATACGGCCCTCGAATGTGACGTGCTGACCAAAATCGTAAAACACCCCCACATCTGTCACTTCGATGCGAGACTGCGCCCGAGCCTGTTGAGGCAAACCCAGGAGGAGAACGGCCACCACAACACTGAACCCAAAACGGTGCATATCACCCCACAAAACAGTTATTCTTCCAAATCTATTTCGTCAATTTCATCTGCATCAAAAGCCAGCAGGTCGAAACCGGCCATGTCTTCGGTAAAGGCCAGGTTATCCAAAGCCTCTTCCAAGAAGCCAGTCTGGTCGTCATCTTCTACGTTATCGAGCAGGTTCTGCAAATACAGGCGCACGTCTTCGCCGCCGATCTGTGAAAGTGACCAGATGGCCGCGCCGGAGATAACATCATCCATTTCTTCTTCCAGCAAACTCAAAAGAATCGGACGCGCAAGCGGCAACGCCAACTCGCCGGAAGCCTGCACAGCCGCCAGGCGGATGCGTCGGTCTTCCGAGACCAGCATATGCAACACATCATCAGCCCAGCGTTTGTCGTTAGAACGCCCCATGGCAAAGATAGCGCTGGCTTTCCAATCAGGGTCCTGGCGGTTGAAGGATGATTCGATCAGCACAGGCACCTCGGTGCGAGACGAGAAACCCAGAGCCTCCAGCGAACGGCGGCGGACCGGCGATTCGTCTTTACCGTTGAGTACCTTGAGCAAAACATCTTCGATGTGGTGATGCACATCGTCGGGAATATCGTCGAATTCGCCTAACTGCACAAAAATACCCAACGTAGAAGCGGCTTCGGCACGCACGGAAACTACTTCGTCATTGGTCAGCAAGTCGATGTAGATGGGGACAAGGCGGGGATCTTCGCATTCGACCAGCAGGCGCATGGCACGGATGCGAACCTGGGGTTCGTCATCCTTCAGCAAGGCACGCCCCAGGTCGTCGAAGGATACGAGGGTATCCACATTCGCCAGGGCATTCAGTTGGTCCAGCAGAAGCAGCTTACGGTTGAGTTCGATGCGCGGCCAGATCTCCTGTAGAGACTGGAGAGAAGCGGGTTCGATGTCCGAGAACTCGGTCAGGTAACGACGAGTGATTTCCTTGCTCTCATCAAGCAAAGTGTCTAACACTTTTTGGAAGGGGACAAGCACATCGTTCATTTCAGGGGAGCGTGAAGTCGACCGGGTTGATAAAGTCCATGGCATTGATGTATAGCATAAAAGCTATCAATAGCGCAAAACCAACCGCATGTACGACATTTTCGAATTCTGGAGGTACGCGCCGGCCAATAATCAGTTCGGGCAGCACAAATATGATGCGCCCGCCATCCAGCGCCGGGAAGGGCAACAGGTTGAAGATGCCCAGTGTAAGCGTCAGCGAGGCGATAATTTGCAAAGTAAAGTTGGTGGGCTCGGGGGAAGTTGGTTCGCTTACAGCCGGAGGAGCTTCCACACGGCTTTCCACATCACGGCTAACAGCCTGCCCGAACAAGTCATAGATGCCTTTCAGCCCGATGAAGCGGCCTTCCTCTGGTGAGAGTTGGTTGCGGATGAGCATCACCGGCAGCGAAACAATCTGTCGCATCTGGGCGTAGGTATACATACCTCCATACGGAATAGCCTGGATGAAGGATTGCGCCGGTACCATTGGAGGTCCTGGCAAGATGCCCAACGCTCCTTCTTCGGCTGAACGGCTGCTGAGCGGTGTGGCTGTGACCTCCACAGTTTCATCACCGCGTTGCACGGTGATTTGCATGGGCTGGTCGAGATGCGACTGAATCAGCGAACGGAATTGTTCATCGCCATTGATTTGCTCACCATCAATTGCTACGAGCATGTCATCCGCCTGCAAGCCGGCTCGCGCTGCAGGTGAATCCTGTGTGACTTCATACAGCATCACGCGCGACATATCCGGGACACCTACCTGTGTAAACAGGATACTATTAACCACCAAACCAGCCAGCAGGTTCATTAACGGACCGGCAACCAGCACCCCCAGGCGTACCCAGGGGCTGGAGGCAGCTAATCCGCCTTCTACATTTGGGTCGTTTTCACCCTTCGGGCGCACAAAGCCACCCAGCGGCAGCCAGTTGAGTGTGAAATCAGTCCCTTTCCAGTTGAAGAGCTTGAGCGCCCGCGGGGGCAGGCCAATTCCGAACTCTTCCACATCTACCTTCATGAGGCGAGCGGCCACGAAATGTCCAAATTCGTGGATCAGCACAACAGCAGCGAAAACACCGATAAAAATCAAACCAGATAGTAATGTTATGTTCATATTTCTTTCTCTACCAATCGAATGCCACAAAAACTAAAGATGTAGGCAATCTACCATTTGGCAATAGTTAGATTCCCAAATAATCATACATACCTTCATAGTTCCCCCGCCGTTTGTGGCGGGGTTGCGGCACAAGTCTATCATGCCATAAGGCGTGTTCATTATATCCTGAATCAAAAACGGGGAAATGAGAAGGACTTAAGAGACGATTCGTGCCGGGCCACCGACGCCTGCGACTAATACATCCTGTACACCAGGCAGATCGCGCAGGTTTTTCTCCGTTTCGCCAATGTACTTACGCGGACAGATTACATGAATGTTCGGCCCGGCGTCCACCGTATAACAGACAGGTATCCCACGCGCCCGCCACTCCCGCACCGATTCCATGACCGTGATCGAAGCGGGCTGCCAGTAGAACAACGTCGGCGTGGAAGTCATCATCACGGCGTGCATCATGTCTGAATCCAGCTCGACCACGGCTGCAAATTCCTCGAAATCACATGCCAGGATGGCTCGGCGGCACAGGTCCAGGCGGCGGGGTGCATCCTCCACGCGGGCTGCCTGCAAGGGACTGGTCCCGGCCAGGGCATGGCCTTCGGTGGAACCGGTCTTCTTGTGCCTGGCGCTGACGATGGCCACGCAATCCACCAGGTCCCAGTGGTCGGGCGGCGCGATGGAGTAGGCGTAGGAGTCTTCATCTGACTCGCCCATTTGCCACTCGACGAAGCCTTCAGGGGTGGAGCGGCAGGCTGAACCTGATCCGCGTCGCGCGAGACGGGACAGTTCGCGTTGGGTCAGGACTATCCCGGCCGCCCGGCTGGCTGCCAGCGCCAACGCCCCAAAGGCCGCAGCTGAAGAAGCGATACCTGCGCCGGAAGGGAAATTGTTCTCACTGACGACTTCAGCCCGTTCGTTCATACCTGCCAGTTGGCGTACCAAATCAAGGAAGCGACTCACGCGCTCCAGCCCGGGACCTTTGACCTGTCTTTGGCTAATGCGCAGGCGATCGGCTTTGAGAGACGCGACGAACGTGACTGTTGTCCGCGTGAAGAGACCTTCCAGGTTCATGGAGATGGAGCCGGTGGAAGGTAGGCGCAAGTCGTTATCACGATTGCCCCAGTATTTGATGAAAGCTATATTTGGATTTGCTTGGGCGGTGATGGAATGAGTGCTCATGTATCTCAGTGTATAAAATAATGGACATTTGGCCAAAGGTGTCAACTATTTTGGTGATTTTCTTTCTTATCGGGTGAATGACTGGAAAATATTCGGTGTTCTCTCAGGATTACATCGCAGGCGTCATGTTTTGGGGGTACACGGCAAGTTTACCACGAGGATTTTACCTTGCGGACATTCGGCATCTTGGATGCCTTGTATCTAATGGACAAATCAAGTAAAAGACATGCAATAGAGGTATGGCAAAGAGAAAATTCACACTCACGGAACAAGAACGGAAAGACCTGTTACAAGCCTATCGACAATGCAAAGATGCAAATACGAGGACCCGCTATCGAGCAGTTTGCCTGTATGGAGAGGGCTATAGCGTAAAAGAGATCGAAGAGATCATAGGCTGCAGCCGAGCCAACTTGATGGAATGGTGTCGAGCATATCGAGAAGATCATTCACAAGGGCTGGTCGACAAGCGTGCAGGTAGCAATCGTGCAAAACTGAGCAAGCTGCAGATTGAAGAACTGCAACAACTGCTGCATCAATACACACCCAAAGAGCGATTGGGGCCAAGAGCCAGCACAGCTGATGGGCAATTCTGGAGCGTAGAAGA
>JBAVJG010000159.1:0-14772 GCA_049687655.1 Anaerolineales bacterium
AAGTTGATCACCAAGAACAGGGCCGAATAGACCGCGTTCTGGCTGGCCAACATCCCAATCGCCGCAGAAATCGCAATCAAGGCCAAAACTAGAAAAAGTATCAAATCAACAGACATCGATCATCCTCAATCTTGCGGATCCTGCATCTCGGGGACGGAGCGCGTATAAACACCCGGTTCAACCTTTTGCGGCGTGGTCATCTCAGGCGAAGGAACTGCTTCCAGCAGGGTGTCTTTGGTATAGATGGCATCATGCCGGTCGGTGAACGAAAGCTCGTAGTTGTCGCCCAGCACGATGGCCTCGGTGGGACAGGCATCCTCGCAGAAACCGCAGTAGATGCAGCGCAGCATATTGATCTCGTACGTGGAAGCATAGCGCTCACCGGGTGAGAAGCGCTCCTCGTCCGTGTTCTCAGATGCCTCCACAAAGATGGCATCTGCCGGGCAGGCTGCCGCACACAGCGAACATCCGATACACTTCTCCAGTCCGTTTTCGTAGCGCTTCAATACGTGACGTCCACGAAAGCGCGGGCGCACCTCCCGCTTTTCTTCCGGGTACTGGGTCGTGACCGGTCCTTCAATAACCATTTTGAACGTGGTGAGCAAACCGCGTCCCAGTTCTTTAAGCATAGTTCTTCCTCCGTATCGTACGGTCTACCATTAATGTTGCAATCCAGCCCGCGAACAGCGAAAGGATGGGGGTAAGCCACATCAGCATGGGATTGACTGTATCCGCCAGTAAAATTCCGACCGCAGTGATGAAAACCACCACCAACGCCAGCGGCAACAGGATCTTCCAGCCAAAGGCCATCAGGCGATCATAGCGGATGCGTGGCCAGGAAGCGCGTACCCAGATCATGATACCGAGCAAAACGAAAATTTTGACGAACATGTACAGCGGTCCAAGCCAGGGAAACTGGCCAACGCCCGGGCCGAGATAGCCACCGAAGAAAAATGTTGCCAAAATCGCACTGACAACGATCATCTTCTGGTATTCGGCCATGAAAAACAGCGCGAATTTCATACCGGAATATTCGGTGTGATAACCCGCTACGATCTCCTGCTCGGCTTCGGGCATATCAAACGGGTGGCGGTTGACTTCTGCAACCGTTGCAATCCATAAGATGAACGCGCCCACCGGCTGTAAAAACACAAACCAGACATTGCGTTGCGCTTCAACGATCTCCACCAGGCTCATCGAGTTTCCCAGCAAGATAACTGCTACCAAAGACAAGCCCAACGTCAATTCATAAGAAATCATCTGCGCCGAGGAGCGCAGGCCGCCCATCATGGCGTACTTGTTGTTCGACGACCAGCCCGCCAGCACGATGCCATATACCGCAATCGAAGCAATGGACATCAAGAAAAGCACGCCCACGTTTATGTCAGCAACCGATTGATTTATTGTACGACCGAACAACTGCAGCGGCGGCCCCCAGGGGATCACCGCTGCGATGACAATCGATGGCACCATTGTAATGACCGGTGCCAGGAAGAACACCAGCTTATAGGCTCCAGAAGGGGTCAACTCTTCCTTAAAGATCAGCTTGACCGCATCTGCCATCCATTGCATCAACCCGTACGGGCCTGCGCGGTTCGGGCCTAAGCGAGATTGCAGGCGTGCCAGGAAGCGGCGTTCGTAATATGTCAGGTAGCCAAAGCCGATCAACAGCGTGAAAATCAGTACAAAGGCTTTGATGGCCCATTCAAGCCACACCGTCCAATCCATATCAATTCACCTTTATCACTACTGGCTCGCGGATCGCCAAGCCCATACTGCGCGGGATCAGCGCCACACCAGCCGAAATTGTCTCGTCGATTTTCACTACGGCACTACCCTGCACGCCATCAAAACTGACCTGCACCGACTTACCGGCCTCCACGCCCAATTTCCTGGCCGCATCGGGATGCAAAGCAATTGTAGCGTCTCCGATACGTTTGTGAAGCAATGCAGCGGGAGCGACAGTTGTGCCGCGATCATACAGTTTGGTGACAGGGACACCCAACAATTCATCCTCTTTCGGACGCAACCCCGCCTCTACCCGGACCTCGGGGATGCTGACCGTTTCGCCGCGTTCCGCCGCACTGACGAGTTGCACACCCAGCCCCTGTGTGTTCTCGTAAGTCGTGCCGCCGTAATACAGGTCACCGCGGCCAACAATCGGCCATTGCTCGGTCACTTCGGCCAGCCTGGCGTAGGAAAGACCTTCGAAGTCCTTCACTGCCGCTGCCAACTTTTCGAAGGCCAATACAGGTGAGGAGCCTTCAAGCTCAATGTCGAGTTTTTCTGCAATTGCCGCCATGATAGCATAATCAGTTTTGGTCTCGCCCAGGGGCGGGACGGCAGGATAGAAACGCTGCACGCGGCGTTCACCGGATGTGAAAGTTCCATCGCGTTCAGTGTAAGCCTGTGCGGGCAGGACCACGTCCGCCAGTTCAGCGGTCGCTGTCTGGAACAGATCCTGCACCACTACAAATTCAGCATCTTTGAGCGCCTTTTCCAGCGCGGGATTATCCCCGGCAGGATCAGCGCCTGCGATGTAAACGGTCTTGCCCTTGAATACTGTAGCCAGATTGACATCGGGGCGGAAACCCATTTCCCAGGCACCCTGGTCGTTGGCTCTTGGCCAGACGCCGATCAGACCGTTGTTCGGTTTGCCAGTGTGTCCTGTTTGCACGAGCAAGTTGGCGCAGGCCGCTGCAACATCGCTGGAACCCTTTAAACCAAGGCTGTCACTACCGAATAACACAACCGCATTTTCAGCTTTAGCGAAAGCCTCTGCGATTTTGCTACCCCCACCCAAATCCCGGAGGGTTTTGACTTCATCGCCGTTTGCATAACGAACAACGAACTTCGCAAATTTATCCAGTTTGGTCTCGCGCGGGTTGGCCACGATCAGCGTTGCGCCACGGTCAGCGGCCTGTTTGACGCGCAGCCACCAGATGGGCGCTTCTTCATATAAGTCAGACGCGACCACCAGGATGGCATCACCCTGCCCCATTTCGGAGAAATTCGTGCCTTGCCCCACACCGACCTGCATGACCAGCTCTCCGCCGCCCATGTCTGTGTATAGTACGGCCTTACCACCCAGCCCGTCGGCCAGGGATTTCAGGTTGAACAAATCTTCATTGGAGAGGCGACCAGAGGCCAGCATAATCGTATCGCTTCTGGCTTCCGACAGCTTGCTGGAAACTTCACTGATCGCATCTTCCCACGAAGCAATTTGCTTGTCAACCATTGGCATTTCCAGGCGTTCCTTGCTCTCAGCAAAATGATAGGCAAAACGTCCCTTGTCACAAATCCACGTCTCGTTGACCTGTTCGTTCTGGCGCGGCATGACGCGTTTGATGACTACCTTGCCATCCGCTTTGGCTTCACGGCGCGTGTTGAAGGTCACGTTACAGCCGACCGGGCATTGTCCACAGATAGAGGCGGCAGCTTTCAGTTCCCAGGGACGCGCCCCGAAACGGAAGTCTGCGGTCGTCAGCGCCCCAACGGGACAGATGTCGGTGGTGTTGCCTGAGAAAACAGAATCAAATCCAGGTTCCGAAACGGAGATAATCTCACTGCCCCGTCCGCGTTCGTCGATAGCCAATACCGCCTCTCCTGCTACTTCATCCTGGAAACGCACGCAGCGTCCGCACAAAATGCAGCGTTCGCGGTCGAGGTAGATCAGATCACCCAGCGGGACATGCTTGTCCATGTGCAGTTTATCGCCATACAGGAAGCGGCTCTTGCCGGGACCATGCTCCATGGTCAGGTTCTGAAGCGGGCATTCGCCACCCTTGTCGCAAATGGGGCAATCCAGCGGATGGGAGGTCAGCAGAAACTCGACAATGCCTTTTTGCGCATCTTTGGCTTTTTCGGATTGTGTGAGCACCACCATGCCTTCTGAAACAAAATTAGTGCAGGCTGTTTCAGGTTTGGGCATAAATTGCATTTTGGGCTGGCCGTCTTCATCCAACACAGGTTGACCGGTGCCGCGGTCTATCATCGGACGGCCGATCTCAACCAGACACATGCGGCACATACCAGCCGGCTCCATTTTCGGATGGTAGCAAAAGACGGGGATATCGATGCCGATCATTTTGGCAGCATCCACAATCAGTGTCCCATCGGGAACTGTGGCCTGCACGCCGTCAATTGTTAGAGTAACTTGTTTCGTCATAGCAGCTTCCTCGTACCGCAACAACTAAAGCTGTGGGCTAATTTGCCATTGTTCATAGGAAGAATTTCCATATTTCACATCTGTGCACTTTCATCTGGTTGCCCCGCTGGTCTATGGCGGGGTTGCGGCACTAGTCTCGCACCGGCAGCCTGAAGTCTTGCGGGAAGCGTTCGATACCAGTAACAACTGCCATGGTGGCAAACTCACCCAGCGCGCACAGGCATTTGTTTTGCATCTGTTTGGCAACGTTGTGCAGCAACTCTACATCTTCCTGGCCTCCCTCACCGTTGTGAATGCGCTCGCTCAGATGTTGCATCCAGTAGTTGCCTTCACGGCAGGGTGTGCATTTACCACACGATTCGTGCTTGAAGAAGTGAATGGTCTTGTTGATGACCCAGTCGATGTTGACGGTGTCATCGATCACGATAACGGAGGCAGATCCAAGGTCCGCGCCGAGTTCGCGTACGGAAGCGTAGTCCATCGGAGTGTCGAGGGCCTTGTCATCCACAACAATCATCGAGGAAGATGCACCAGCAGCCATAATAGCTTTGACCGGACGTCCCTCCATGATGCCGCCGCCGTGTTCGTAGATCAATTCTCGGAATGTCGTACCGAATGGTAGCTCGTAGTTGCCCGGCTTGCGGACACGACCCGACAGCGAGAAAATCTTTACGCCCGCGCTATCGGCTGTGCCCATCGACTTGTACCAGTCCGCGCCGTTGGCCATGATCAAGGGAACGTTGGTAAAAGTCTCGACGTTATTGACCACGGTCGGCTTGCCATACAGGCCAAACGAGGGTGGGAAAGGCGGGCGGATACGCGGCTGTCCGCGTTTACCCTCCAGCGATTCGAGCAGGGCAGTTTCCTCGCCGCAGATGTACGCGCCTGCACCGAGATGGGTGTATATTTTCAGGGAATAATCGGTGCCGAAGAGTTTCTCGCCCAGGAAACCGGCTTTTTCCATCTCTTCGATCCTCTCGTCGAGGAAGGCGGCCACCTGCCAGAACTCGCCGCGCAGATAGATGTAAGCCGCATTTGCACCGACCGCGTAGGAGCAAATCGCCACACCCTCCAGAAATTGGAAGGGGTTGCCCTCCATGATCTCGCGGTCTTTGAAGGTGCCCGGTTCGGATTCGTCGGCGTTGGCAACCACGTAGTGTGGCCAACTGTTCTTATCCATGAAGGACCATTTCAAACCGGTGGGGAAGCCCGCGCCACCGCGACCGCGCAGTCCGGAATCTTTTACGATGGCGGTCACTTCTTCCGGCTTCAACTTCTTGACAGCATCTTCAAAGGCTTTGAAACCGCCGTTTTGCTTGTAAGCTTCAATCTTGTTGATTTCAGGAATATCCCGATGGCGCAACAGGATGTGATCCATTACTTCACCTCCTTGTATCCATCGATCAATTCCATCGTTTTTTCAACGGTCATATTCTCGTGATACTTGATACCATCCTGTCCCTGGGTCTGGAACATGGGAGCTTTATCGCAGGCCGCCAGGCACATGACCGGCTCGACGGTGATCAGGCCGTCTGATGTCGTTCCGCCGGGTTCGATGCCCAGCTTCTCGCACAGATCCGCCAGGAACTGGTCGGCACCGCGTAAGGCACAGGGTAGATCATTGCAGACCTGGATGCGCAGTTTACCTTCTGGCTTGTCATGATATAGCGTGTAAAAACCAATGATAGAAGCGACTTCTGTTTCAGTAATCCCCACCAACGAGCCGATATCCTGCATGGCATGGCGGTTGACGTAGCCTTCTTCCCGTTGGGCCAGATACAGCAAGGGCATCACTGCCGAGCGTTTATGCTCCGGTGGGTATTTCGCCAGAATCTTTTTTACTTCCTTGGGATACTTTTCTGCCAAGCTCATCTGTCAATATCTCCCAGGACAAAGTCAATCGAACCGATGATCGCGATCAGGTCGGCGACCAGATGCCCCTTGCAAATTTCGGGAAGCACGCCAACATTTTCAAAGGAGGGCGTGCGCATATGAATGCGATAGGGTTTCGGTCCGCCATCGCCTTCCAGGAACACACCCAGCTCGCCGCGTGGAGATTCGACCGCCGAGTATATGGAAGCCTTCGGTGCTTCGAAACCTTCCGTCCACAGCTTGAAGTGGTGGATGAGCGCTTCCATGCTGGTACCGATCTCCGAGCGCGGCGGCGGGACGAACTTGCGGTTATCACTGCGCACCGGGCCCATCGGCAACTTGTCCAGAGCCTGCTCGACGATCTTCAACGATTCGCGCATCTCCTGAACGCGAACGAGGTAACGGGCGTAGTTGTCCCCTTCGGTGCGGACGGGCACCATGAAATCATATTGTTCATAGCCTGTATAAGGACGGGCCTTGCGCAGGTCCCAATCTACGCCGCTTGCACGCAGAATTGGGCCGGTTACGCCGTAACTGAGGGCCGTTTCCCTCGTCAGCACACCGATACCAAGCAGACGGTCCAGCAAGAGCGGGTTTTTCGTCAACAGGGCTTCGTACTCGTCGATACGCTTCGGGAACATTTGGATAAAGTCCCTGACAGCGCCTTCGAACTCCACCGGCACATCGCGCCAGATACCACCAGGGCGAATGTAGGTGGTCATCATACGCTGTCCGGAAACCAGTTCCAAAATATCCAGGATAATTTCCCGCTCGCGGAAGGAGTACATGAACATGGACATGGCTGCCAGGTCCAGCGCATGTGTACCGATCCACACCAGGTGTGAAGCGATACGTTGCAGCTCGGTCAGAATCACGCGGATTGCCTGCGCGCGCAGCGGCACATCCAGATCCACCAGTTTCTCTACCGCCATGCAGTACGCCAGGTTGTTGCCGACCGTGTTCATATAATCGAGGCGGTCGGTCATCACTTCAGCTTTCTGGTATGTTTTGGCTTCCATATTCTTTTCAACGCCGGTGTGCAGGAAGCCAATATCGGGGATGCAGTTCAACACGGTTTCGCCATCCAGTTCCAGCAATAAACGCAAGACACCATGTGTCGCCGGATGCTGTGGCCCCATATTCAGCAACACGGTCTCGCCTTCGATGGCTCGGCTGGAAACCAGATGCTTCAGATCATCAACCGTTACTTCTTGTAACTGGGCCATAATTATTCCTTCGCGCGGGGCTTACGCAGGTCAATCTCATCAAAATTGAAGGTGAACTGCGGCTCTTCATAGCCCAGCGGATAATCTTTGCGCAGCGGATGGCCTTCCCAATCCGCAGGCATCAATATACGACGCAAGTCCGGATGCCCTTCGAAGCGGATACCGAACATGTCCCAGGCCTCGCGTTCGCGCCAGTTGGCAGATGAGAACACACTGGTCACTGTCGGGACCACAGGCTTGGTCGCCGCTACCGGGACACGCACCTGTATCGATAGGTTCTTCGTGATCGAGGTTAGCTGATAGATGACATGGAAACGCGGCTCTTCCTGCGGCCAGTAATCAACGATGGTCATCGCAGATAACAGTTCGAACTCATGTACATCACGCAAAGATGTGATCACGTCGACAATCTGTTCCGCCTGAACGAAGACATGCGCCTCATTGCGAAACTCTTCGAAGGTCGCCTCAAAGTCATTTTGCAAAGCCTGGACTATTTTTTCGAGTTTATTGTCCATACAATATCACCATTTACACTATGAAGACACCAAGTCACTAAGGCACAAATTTTAAATTTTGTGTCTTTATATCTTCGTGCCTTTGTGGTATTTTCACACTACATCCGCGTAATCTGTGAACTTTTCGCCGTAAACTTTTTCATACAACGTCACCACACCGTGGATCAAAGCCTCGGGGCGCGGGGGGCAGCCGGCTACGTAAACATCCACTGGCACAACCTCATCCACACCCTGATGAATAGCGTAGTTATTGAAGACACCGCCGCAGGAGGCGCAATCGCCCATGGCAATCACCCATTTTGGCTCAGGCATCTGGTCGTACAATCGGCGCAACACCGGTCCCATCTTGCGCGAAACGCGCCCGGCCACGATCATCAAGTCAGATTGACGGGGACTGGCGCGCATCAATTCCATCCCAAAGCGGCTCATATCGTAATCCGCAGCTTGCGCCGACATCATCTCGATGGCGCAGCAGGCCAGGCCAAACAGCATCGGCCACATGGCGCGCGTGCGTGACCAGTTGACAACCTGTTCTAAGGTAGTAGTCACCACACCCATGTTACCGAGTTTTTGTTCTACTCCCATTCCAGGGCTCCTTTCTTCCACGCATACACGTAGCCTACCAGTAAGATAACAATAAAGACGACCATCTCAATCAACCCAAACAACCCGAGTTGCCTGAAGACGATCGCCCAGGGGAGGAAGAAGACAACTTCAATATCGAACAAAATGAACAACACAGCGATCATATAGAAGCGTACCGGCATACGGCGCGTACCCGGGCCGTAGGGCGTCATTCCTGATTCGTAGGGCTGGGATTTGCGTTCTGACTTTTTCTTTGGCCCGAACAATTCCCCAAGACCAATGGCAATCAGGGCAACTAAAGTCGCAAGAACGATCAGAACGGCAATAGCAAGATACTCAAGCAGCATAGGCACCTCTTCGAAGCGTTAGACTTGCACGCCGGCAAGAAAGTATATCATAAGGCCTTTTTATGGATTAGACAATGTGTCACATTTCACAAAACAAACAGGACAGGAGTCACATGGATAAATGCTATGAAAATAAGGCGGAATTCTCTCCGCCCTGCCACATTATCCCAGATAATCGCGTAAATGTCGGCTGCGGGTTGGGTGACGTAATTTGCGTAGCGCCTTGGCTTCGATCTGGCGGATGCGTTCCCGCGTCACATCGAAATAGCGGCTGACTTCTTCCAGGGTGTGATCTTTCCCGTCCAATAAACCAAAGCGTAATTCCAAAACCTGGCGTTCCCGGTCCGAGAGCGCCGTGAGCGCGCTCTGCACCTGCTCGCGTAACATTTCGCGCGAGGCGGCATCCAGCGGTTCGAGGGCATCTTCATCTTCGATGAAATCACCCAATTGACTGTTGTCGTCGCCGCCTCCGACCGGTCCTTCCAACGAAACCGGTTCTTCTGCCGAGCGCAGCACGCGGTCCACTTTCTGGGTGGCATACTCCCAACGACGCTGCAAGGCCGGGTCGAGGGGTTGGTCGCTTTCTTTTGCAACCAGAATAGCCTGTACGTCTGTAGCAGGCAGGTACCCCACTTCGAGCGCCAGTTCTTCATTAGTAGGATCGCGTCCCAGCACCTGGGTCAAATGTCGTTGAGCACGCAGGATGCGCGTGATGGACTCGAACAAGTGCACCGGGATGCGGATCGTGCGCGCCTGTTCGGCAATCGAGCGGTTGATAGACTGACGTATCCACCAGGTAGCATAAGTGCTGAATTTAAAACCCCTACGCGGATCGAATTTACCCACCGCACGTAGCAGACCGAGATTCCCCTCCTGGATCAGATCCAGGAATGAGATGCCGCGCCCAAGATAGCGCTTGGCCACACTGACCACCAGGCGCAGGTTGGCACGGATCAAGGAATTGTTGGCCTCATCCGCTCTTGCTTCGATGGCAGTAAGTTCATCGTCCAGAATTGAATCGTCCGGGGTGTTGCGCTGGAACGTGCGTCCGGTGGGTAGTTTGTTGTATTGCTGGATGTGTTTAAGCAACCAGTCTGCAAAAGGAACAGGCAGCAGGTACAGGCACATAAACACGCTGAAAGCCTTGCGCACCATGCTATCCCAGGTCGGGTCTTGCCCCCACAGGCCGTTATCCAGATAAGCCCGTAGATAAGAAGGCTCTTCGATTTCCCAGCCCAATTGCAGATGCTGCGCTTCGGCCAGCACCAGTGCGAGATCGGGCAGCTCGGTCTCCAGCCGTTTGGCGTCATCTTCCAGGCGCTCCCAGGAGGTGAGCAGCTCATTGACAACCGCACGATAAACACTACAGGAAACTGTGATGCCATTTCGCTGTGGACGACGCAAAAAAGCCCCGATCAAACGGTCTGCCTCGATCAACGTTGCCAGACGGAACTCGCTATCGGCGTCCAACAATTTGACCAGACCGATCTCCCGCAGGTACAGGCGCACCGGGTCCTCGGAAAGTTCAGCAGCCAGTTGGGGGGTTTTCTTTACATCCAGAATGTCTTCGTCGTCGTCAAGATCCTCCTCCTGTTGGGTCAGGCTTTCGTCATCTGGCTCGATGATCTCCTCAACACCACCGTTATCCAGATCATTTTCTTCGGCAGCCGCTTGCTCTTCAACAGAAGCATCATTCCTCACGGCTTCCATCGGCTCTTCTTTCGGCTTGGGAGTACGCGGAGGGCGCTTGGTGGGCTTGGGTTTGCGTTTCATGCTTTATTCGATTCGACGTAGAGACAATTTTCTTCCAGCTTGGTCAAGATCGCGTAATAATCTTGTATGTTGCAACACCTGTTCCTGGTATGCAGTTGCTCTTAGATCACCCTGTTCTTGTGCTTCTTTAAACATATAGCTCAATTGGTTTAAGCTTTCATTCAACCCCATGCGGCGGAGCTTGATGATGCTGCGCTGTAATTCCTCCAATAGACGTTCCTCAATGGGGTCGAGTTTTTCGGTTTGCTTCAACAGTTCTCCGGCCAATTCCTGGAGCGCCTCGGGCAGGTGTTCCACCACATATTGATGATGGTCCAGCTTATCCTGCTCCAGTGACTGGCGGACGAGGTCTAACAGCATCTGATGGTCAGTATACCCGAAATCTTCATTAATGAGCCGCTGCAAACCGGCTTCCTGTAATTGGCGGTCGAGGCGATTCAGTAATTCGGGTTGGCGAAACAAAACACCCAGGCAATAAATTTCTGTTCGATAGGATGGGCGGACAGTTTTGATGACCTGGACTTCAACTTGCCCTTCATCCGCCTCCGGGCGACGTCTTGGACGCTTTACACGCGCTCTCTGAGCCTGCTGACCGATTAAGGAACGTTCATCCACCTTCAAGAAACGCGCCAACTGCTGGCGATAGGTCTCACGTTCGACGGAGTTCGGCAAGTCCTCGATCAAAGGCACCACCTGCGCCGCGATATTCGACTTGACCTTCGGGTCCTTCAAATCCTGCCCTTCGGCCAGCGTCTCCATGACATGCGTGACGATGGGTTTAGCGGCATCGATCAGGCGCGGCCATTCTTCGGGGTCGCGCGCCACGATCTCGTCCGGGTCGAGTTCATCAGGCAGGGAGGCCACGCGCAGATCGGCCTGTAAACGGGCTTCGTTGCGCAGCAGACCGCGCGCATCGAAGCGCAGTTCGCCTTCGCGGTCCATGGCCGAGCGAGCTGCATCCAGCCCGCGCAAGATGGCCTTCTGACCGGCAGCATCCGGGTCGAGCGCCAGTACGATCTTGCGCGTGAAGCGCTTGACCAGGCGCAACTGGTCTTCAGTCAGCGCAGTGCCCATGGGCGAGACCACATTCTCGAAGCCGGCCTGGTGCGGCGCGATAACGTCCAGGTAGCCTTCCACAATGACCACCTGATCGGCAGCGCGGATGGGCTTACGGGCCCGGTCAAGGCCGTACAGCAGACGGCCTTTGTCGAACAACGCCGTCTGCGGCGAATTGAGATACTTGGGAACCTGATCGTCTTCCAAGGCCCGTGCGCCGAAGCCAGCCATACGTCCGCGCTCGTCACGGATGGGGATCATCAGGCGGTGGCGGAAGCGATCGTAGATCTTGCCTTCTTCCGGTTCACTCAACAAGCCCGAGTCGACCAAATCCTGTTCCGAATAGCCGCGTTCGGTGAAATGCTTGAGGGCATTGTCCCAACCCTGGGGCGCGTAGCCCAGGCCAAAGGTCTCGATGGTGGCGTCGGTCAATCCGCGTTTTTCGTGCAGGTAATCCAACACGTCCGGGTTTTGGAGCAGGTGATTGCGATAGTACAGTACCGCTTCTTCCAGCAAATTTCGCAGGGAATCGTAGACTTCCTTTTGAGCTTCCTGCTGCGGTGTGTACTCCTGGAGTTCGACCCCGGCGCGCTCGGCCAGGCGTTGCAACGCTTCTTTGAAATCCCAGCCCTGCTTCTTCATGACGAACTTGAAGACGTCGCCGCCTTCATTACATTGTCCGAAGCAGCGCCACGTCCCGGTCTCCGGCCAGACCACAAAGGCCGGTGTGCGCTTGTTATCATGAAACGGGCAGAAACCGGTGTAGTTGCGACCGGCCTTGCGCAGCTTGACCCCGGCCTCGGAGACCAGGTCAACGATATCGATGCGGGACTTGACTTCGTCAATGGTGGACATGTAAGTGAATTATAGACTCGATTGTCCTAATTTGGCAAACGCTTCACCAAAAGCAAGTAAAATGCTGATATGCCAGAGGTTGAAACCTACATCTCCGTTGACGTAGAAACCGCCGGGCCTAATCCGGCGAATTATTCCCTGCTCGCGATCGGGGCCTGCAGCGTGTTCGAACCCCTCGAAACGTTTTATGTAGAACTACAACCTGTCCACGCAGCCTTTTCACCCGAAGCCCTGCAAATCAGCGGATTGAGCATGGACGGACTCCGGGAGCATGGCACACCACCGGGGGAAGCCATGCAGCGATTTGCCGATTGGACCCAAAGGGTCACGCCACCGGAGGACAGAGCCGTTTTCGTAGCGTTCAACGCCCCCTTTGACTGGATGTTCGTCAATGACTATTTTCACCGTTATCTGGGGCATAATCCCTTCAGGCATAGCGCGTTGGATATGAAGGCTTTCTATATGGGTTTGCGGGGAGTTTCATGGCGTGAGACTGGAATGGATGCAGTATCAGAATATCTCTTAGGCAAACGAGTATTAAGCCACCACGCCTTGCAGGATGCCCGCGACCAGGCGGAATTGTTCAGGAAGATGTTGGAAGAAGCAAAAAGGAGAGAATAATAAATATGACCCAACCAGGCCCCAAAGAAGACCTGCAACGCATCATCGATTCCGCCCAGCGTCTGGGTGTGGAGATGGACGAGGAAGAGGCCCTGCAATGGCTGACTGCCATGGCTGCTGAGAAATCCGAAGGGGGCATCGTGATGGACGAGCGCACGGGTGTGTTCGGTCACCGCGTCAGCATGCTGGATTTCAGCGACGAAGACCTGGAGCACTTCCGCAAGCTGGGGCGGCTGGTGGAGTTCAAGGATGTGCCCAATATGGTGGAGACCGCTCTGGCGCTCTCCGGCTCGGCAGCGCAATCCAAGATCCAGACCTATCCCGGTGATGCCGATTACTTCGAGCGCGTCAATATCCTGGCTGACACCCGCGAGGCAGCCTGCAAAATCCTGGCCGACTTGATCCGCCAGAAGGCGGCACAAACGGCGAAAGGCCCCAATTATCTGCTGACCGAAGTCAAATTCGGGTCGTATCCGATGGAAGTTATCCGGGATGGCAAATCAAAATCCAAGGGCAGCCCGATCTCGTGGTCACCGGAAGAGCTCGAAGAAGGTCAATTCGACGTGATGCTTCCGGACGGGGGGACGGTCGTGATCCGCCTGGAAGATGTGATGCTCGATCCCGGTTGGACCAAACTGGACTGGGTGGTTTCGGACGGGGTACGCGGCGAACTCGTCAATGCCAGTAACATGCTGGACGTCACGTGGGAAGCGCCAGACGGTTCGATCACGCCGCTGGATGGGTATCTCGATCCGTATTTCCAGGAGGTGTACATCCAGGCCGAGTCGGTCCCCATCTTCTCTAAACTGGCACAGCACGTTTCGGCAGACGCGCTGGATGATTATGTAAAAAATCTGGAAAAAGAAGTTAACAAGTATCTGACCAAAGACGTCAACTATGGCAAGGCTGCCAAGCGCATGTACAACATCTTCCGGCTGACCGGGCGCTACGAGGAGGCGGCTTTCATCCGCGAGTTGTTCGATGAGCCAACCTCGTTGCTGTACCAGGTCTGGGCGCTGATCCGCACTATGGACGAATGCCTGGAACCCGGTTCCAGCATCCCGATCGAGACGGTGGTAGACCAGGCTGAAAACCTGGTTATAGAAGTGATCGAAGCTTTGGAAGGGGCCGAAGAGTCAGCAGTGGTGCGTCACCTGATGAAGCTGCGCCGCAGCCTGGACAGACAGGAAGGCGGCCAGATGATGAGCGCCGAAGTCGAAGCCGCGCGCGCCGAGGTGATCAACATCGTCAACAATTTCTTCTATGAGAAGCTGACGGCGCTGCCGGATATTAAGGTTTATATAAACGAGTTTGAAGCAAAGAATAATTAACCGGCAGATATTGTCAGGAGTTACGCAGTTGAATGAGAGAACCCCTTATTTTCGGGGACCTTTTACGAACTGCGAAACTCTGAAGTGTATTAAAGCAAAACGGGGCAGCCAATTGACGATTGACTGCCCCGCAGCGTTAGGAAAACATTAATCGATAGGGCCGTCATACGATCCACAGTCATGGCCATCCCTTGCTGCGGAGTTGTTGTAAGCATCAAGCTCGGCATAATACGCTTCCCGCTCCGTAACGATTAAGCCATCATAATTGGTCAAGGCTCCGCTGGCAGAGTGCGACTCCGCACTTTCAGAGAAAAAGTTCAAGGGCGCGCCCAACACTGTCGTGTAAACCGCAAAAATTACACCAAGGCTGATCACTACAGAAAGAATGATCCGGATTTTCAACTTGGACATGGTAGCTTCTCC
>JBAVJG010000160.1:0-13489 GCA_049687655.1 Anaerolineales bacterium
TCAAGAATGCTGCCCCACAGATCGATGCGGCCGGTTGAGTTGCGATCGTGAGTTAGACGTTTCATCGCTTCCAGATAATCATCATGATCCCAGGAACCGTCAGGATAGTCCACACCGTACAGATCAAACAAGTCTTTGTTATAGTACAGCGCCAGTGCGCCATGATACTTTGGCAGCCCGTACTGCTCTCCGTCCCGGGTTTGAAGGGACTGGTATTGGACCGGATCCCAGTCCTGGATTATCTCCTGACTCAATTCGGCTTCGATGTATGGGCGCAAGTCCAGAGTTTGACTCTCCTGAGCCAGGATGGGAAAGAAAGAGCAGCAGGCCGCAAAAACGTCGGGAGCCACACCAGCCTTCATATCCTCCAATAAACTTTCCTCCACATCCACAGGATCCGGCACGTAGAAGACGCGAATATCCGGATGAGTGAGATGGAACTGCTCCAGCACTTGCTGTGCCATGAGGGGAAACCACTCGGTGCGCCAATCCTGATAGACCAGTTGTACTTCGCTATAAGCGCGAGGCGTTGGTGTATCCATGAAAGGACTACAAGCGTTCAACAATGAACCACCTGCAGCCATCCCGAGGAGTTTGAGAAAATCGCGCCGAGAAAGTCCGGATTTGGCTGGCTTTTGTCCCCCAAGTAGTTGTCGCTCAAGGTCTGACTTTGGAGTCTTCATAAAATTTTGTTTTGCAAAGCCAGAGTAACGGCTTGAGTACGGGAGGACACGCCCAGTTTGGAAAGAATACTGCTGACGTGGAACTTGACGGTCGAACGGCTGACTACTAATTTTTCAGCTATAACAGGATTGGAAAGACCCTCAACCATCAATGAAAGCACTTCTCGCTCGCGCGCGGTAAGGTCACCACCGACAGGTGGGGGATTTTGACTGGCCTTGATCAACACATTGGCGGCCTCAGGCGCAAGGGTTGGTTTACCGGCATGCGCTGCCCTGATTGCTCTCACCAACTCGTCTGCTGAGACATTTTTTAGTAGATATCCAATGGCTCCAGCCTTCAAGGCGCCCTGGACCAATTCCTGTTCTTTGAAGCTGGTCAGGGCGATAACCTGGGTGTTCGGGCAATCTTCCCGGATCGCCTGGGTAGCGGCTGCGCCATCCATCCCCGGCATCACCAGATCCATTAGGACAACATCCGGACGAAGTTGTTTGCACAAGCGGATCGCTTCCTCACCGCTGGCTGCCTCGCCCACGAAATCAAGGTCGTCATATACCATTAAAAAAGCACTCAACCCACTACGGACGACGGCATGGTCGTCAACGAGGATGACTCTAATCGGTTGTTTGTCGTTCATAATCCTTCCTTCTACAATTCATTTAAGAGTTACATAGTTGAAGAAGAGAACTCCGAAAATAAGGGGGCGTGCTGCGCACGCCCCCTTATTTTCGGAAACCTTTTGCGGACTGCATAACTCCTATCATTATTTAACATAGTCATAGTACCTGATTGAACTTCAAAATTGAAGGGATACTTGTTCTGAGTAAAAATGACAAATATCATGAGATTTTCATGGGCGGTAGCAAAATACAGGGAGGTATTCTGAAAGATCAGCGTTTTCATCGAGCAAAAACCTAACCATGTGACCAGGGAAAAGACAGTCTTTCTGTCCAGCATAGAATTCATCCATTCAACTGAGGCGCAAAGGAACACTTTGATTTATGCTACGGGTGCAATATAAAACAATAAGAAAGAGCAAGAATGAACATATTACTAGCCGACGATAATCCTGAAGTACGGTCTGCCCTGAGGTTTCTGTTGGAACAGGAGCCTGTATCAGCTTCGATCGTGGAAGTATCAGATTCACTGGGCTTACTCGTGCAATTGAGAGAAAGCTGCCCTCTAGCTGTTCTGTTAGATTGGGAATTGCCAGGGTCAAACAGGGGTGATCTTTTGAACTCGTTGCGTTCATGCTGTCCGAAGATAAAAGTGATTGCTCTGAGCAGCAAATATGAAGCCCGGCAGGAAGCGTTGGCTGCAGGAGTAGATGCTTTTGTCAGTAAGGCAGAGCCTTCTGAACTGATTCTAACTACGTTATATTCTCTCGTCCCAGGTTTACGGAGTGCTGCGTAAATATTTGAACTGCAACCTTGAAGATATGAAGGTATTTTGCCAAATGCAAATTCAGGACCCATGACTTGAGCAAATCCTTTTGGGATGTGCAGGCGCTTCGCAGCGTGGACTTGAGCGTGCCGCAGCATTCGATTTTCGGTTTCCTGGGCCCAAGGGTGCGGCTCTTGGATCGGTATTCGGGATGATCTGGTTTGATAACCTTGCCATGGGAATCGAGGTTGGCGTAGCGCTGGGATTAATATTCGGTGCGGCGATAGACAGTCAGAAGAGAGAATCGACGGACGATCATTAACGGTTAATCAATTTAGGACTTAAAATGATGGTTTTTTGTAGCTGCAAACGTTATATATACGCACATTGCGAAAAGATACCGAAAATAAGGGGGGCGTGCTGCAGCACGCCCCCCTTATTTTCGGGCTTCCTCCGTATTTTCGCGTAGGTCCTGATAAAAACGGCATGAAATTGGACTGTCAGAGCGTTCTTAACTGACGCTTAATTAGAAAGTATCAACCATTAAGGATACTTTTGCGTACATTTCCTACAATAAAGGGGAAAATACTATGAAATAACAATATTTCGAAGGAGTTGTATAGGAATGTTACGCAAATACGGTGCCATTGTGTGGTTGGCAATGTTCTTGAGTGCCTGCCAACCATCACCAACATTTCTCAATCCAGCATCTCCCATTGCAGGCCACGTAGCCAATTTGTTCAGGACGATCCTGATCATGGCACTCGTGGTTTTTGTTTTGGTGGAGGGCACGTTGATATTGATTCTGATTCGGGACCGGAAACGTTCCGATGATGAACAACTTCCGCGCCAGGTCTATGGCAACACAAAACTCGAGATAATATGGACTGCCATTCCAATTCTGCTGGTGATTGCGTTATTCATTATGACAGTACAGACAGTAAATGCGGTGGCTGCCCCTGCCAGTGCAAAAAGCGACCTGAACCTACGAGTGGTCGGACACCGCTGGTGGTGGGAGTTCGATTATCCGGACCTGGGTATCGCGACCGCAAACGAACTACATATTCCCGTTGGGACAACAGTGCAGGTTTCGCTTGAATCGGTGGATGTCATCCACAGTTTCTGGGTACCGCAACTTTCGGGCAAAACAGATGTTGTCCCCGGCCAGCACAACACGATGTGGCTGCAAGGGGATCAGGTGGGAGAATTTCTCGGTCAATGCGCCGAGTTCTGTGGTACGCAACATGCCCTTATGCGTTTTAAGGTTGTTGTCGATTCACAGGCCGATTTCGATGCCTGGGTCGCCAACCAGCAGCAGCCTGCATACCAGCCCCAGACAGAGGATGAGCAGGTCGGATACAAAGAATTGTCGACGGGGGCATGTGCGGCCTGTCATTCCATTGATCCCTCTGAGATAGACACTGATAAAGTCGGACCCAACCTGACTCATCTGTTTTCACGTACGACCTTTGCCGGTGGTTCTTTCGATTTGAACGAAGATAATCTGCGCAGTTGGCTCCATGACACGCAGGCCCTGAAACCGGATAATGACATGCAAATCAAAATTCCACCTCAACAAATCGATCAAATTATTGCGTACCTTACGCATCTCAAATGACAGGCAAGGAAACTATGACAGCACAAGCACAAGGAATGACCAATAAACGCGAAATCGGGAGAAGTGGCCTGCTCTCGTGGATCATGACTGTTGACCACAAACGGATCGGTATCCTATATATTTACAGCGCTTTCATCTTCTTCCTGGTAGGGGGACTCGAAGCGCTATTGATACGCATCCAACTGGCCCAACCGGATAACCAGTTCTTGAGCGCGGACACATATAACCAGGTGTTCACCATGCACGGCACGACCATGATCTTCCTGGTGGTCATGCCGCTGGCAGCCGGATTTGGTAATTATCTCGTCCCATTGATGATCGGCGCACGTGACATGGCCTTCCCGAAACTAAATGCCCTGAGCTATTGGACCTTTCTCTTCGGTGGAGTTTATATGTATAGCAGTTTCATCTTCGGCGGTGCGCCAAATGATGGCTGGTTCAGTTATGCTCCATTGACAGAGAAAATGTTTTCCCCCACACAGGGAATGGACTTCTGGGTATTGGGCATTTTACTGCTGGGTCTGGCGACCACGATCGGCTCGATCAATTTTATCGTGACGATTATCCAGTTACGCGCCCCCGGCATGACCCTAACCGACATGCCGCTCTTCGTCTGGACCACCTTCGTGACCTCCTTCCTGGCAGTCTTTTCGCTACCCTCGCTGACTACAGCAGTGCTGCTCTTGCTGCTCGACCGCCAGCTCGGTGCCCATTTCTACAATGTGGCCGAGGGCGGTAGCGCCTTGCTCTGGCAACACCTGTTCTGGTTCTTCGGGCATCCGGAAGTCTACATTTTGATCCTGCCGGCTATGGGCATTGTCTCGATGGTCATTCCGGTATTTTCAGGTAAGCCATTATTCGGATATGCGGCGGTGGTCTTCTCAGCTATCGCAATTGGCTTCCTGGGTTTCACCGTCTGGGCGCATCACATGTTTGCTACCGGGATGCCGACCGTCTCGTTATTGTTCTTCGCAGCAGATAGTTTCCTGATCGGGGTGCCCACCGGGGTCAAAATCTTTGCCTGGATGGGAACGATGTGGAGGGGCAAACTGCGCTTCACAGCGCCCATGTTATTCTCGATTGGTTTCGTGGCGCTCTTCCTGGTCGGCGGGCTGGACGGCGTTCATCTGGCAGTCTTGCCGGTTGACTGGCAGATCACCGACAGTTACTATGTGGTGGCACATATCCATTATGTGTTGTTCGGTGGCGCCATTTTTGGGCTTTTCTCCGGTATTTACTATTGGTTCCCAAAAATGTTCGGCCGACGTCTGAGCGAAGGCATCGGCAAGTGGCATTTTTGGCTGATGTTCATTGGCATGAACCTGGTCTTTATGCCCATGCACGTTTTAGGACTTCAAGGTATGCCGCGCCGTATCTATACCTACGGCCCCGGACGCGGTTGGGAGATTTGGAACTATGTGGAGACAATCGGGGCCTTGATTATCGCCCTCAGCATCTTGGTCTTCATTTACAACTATATTGTCACAATGCTAAAAGCGCCGACCAACGAGCCAGACCCATGGGACGGCTTCACGCTTGAATGGACAACCAGTTCCCCGCCGCCCAATTACAACTTCGCTGAAATACCTTCGGTCCGCAGCAGCCGTCCACTCTGGGATCAGAAGCATCCGGATAAAGCGGACTGGCGTCGCCGGGATTGGCATAAGGAAGAAGAATGAACACGATAACATCCCCACACCCGATGAGCAAAATAAGCACAGGGCGGATAGCCCTGTTAATCACGCTCGGGACCGAATCGGTCTTCTTCTTGACACTTCTGGTGGCTTATGCCGCCCTGCGTGATCAGGTAAGTTGGGATGTGCCGCATACACTGGCACGCCTGACGATCCCACTGGTCAATTCCGGGATATTGCTGGCCAGCGCGCTGACAGCCTGGTGGTCGAGTAACGCCATTCGCCAGGACAGGCAATCTGCCTTGCGGGGCGGACTGCTGGTCACCGTGCTGCTGGGATTGGTTTTTGTGGGCGGCCAAATCTATGAGTTCAGCCATGCGGGCCTGAGCATTGATGATCAGGCCTTTGGCGGCGTGTTCTTCACGTTGCTGGGATTTCATGCCGTGCACGTTCTGGCCGGCGTTGTATTCCTGACGCTCAACCTGATGCGTGCCCAACTTGGTGATTTCTCTGCGGAACAGTACGAAGCTGTGGACCTGGGCAACTGGTTCTGGTACTACGTGACCGCCGTCTGGGTGGTGCTGTTTACAGCGCTCTATTTGATATGAACGTACCGAGGCTTCATACCGGCGCCGATTGGACCTGGTATCCCAGCGTGGTGATCGGCTTCAGTCTGTGGACGCTGCTCTACGTATGGGCCAATCGTAGAAGGCATACACCTTTGATACAGCAAATCGCTTTCCATCTTGGAACGCTGGCCGGGCTGCTGGCACTGATCTCGCCACTGGATGAACTTGGGGATGAGTACCTGTTCAGCGCACATATGGTCCAGCACCTGCTGCTGATGTTTGTAACTGCCCCCCTGTGGCTGCTGGGCACACCCAGTTGGCTGGTTAACGGGATTATCCCTAAAGGGATAGATGAAGCGGTTAAACGGCTAGCAAGTCCAATGTCCGCGTTTGTGGCGTTTGTGGGTGTGCTGTGGTTCTGGCATATTCCATTTGTCTACCAGATGGCGCAGGAGGTAGAAGCCGTCCACATCTTCGAGCACCTGTCATTTATCGGCGGAGCATTGATCGGTTGGTGGCCGGTGATGGGCGCAGAGAAATCCCGCTTCCCTAAACCGGATCCACCCGTGCGGATGCTGTACCTCTTCCTGCTGGCCATTCCCTGTACGGCGCTGGCTGCGATATTGACTCTTGCACGCACGCCGCTGTATCCGTTTTACGTGACAGCCCCCCGCATTTTTGGCTTGAGCGCCTTGCAGGATCAACATCTGGGAGGGCTATTGATGTGGCTACCGACGCACATGTTCCTTCTACTGGCTTTGGGAATCACTTTTCTCAGATGGGTAGCGGGCTCTAAGGGAAAGGCAGAGCAGGAAAAGGAGATTTTCAACTCGGGAGGAGATTCTTCGCTCTCTGCAATCGCTCAGAATGACATATAGAAATAGGAGTTGGATATGAAAGAACAACCTGAAATTCACTTACCTTCGCCAAGTTACTGGCCAATCGTGTTAGCCTTCGGGTTAGCGCTAATCGCAATCGGCGTGGTTTCGACCATTATTGTCAGCATCGTGGGCGTGGTGGTTCTCTTGGTGGCTATCGCGGGTTGGACACTGGAGAACCGAGCCGCAGGGCAGGGAGAACATCATGAGTGAACTACAAGCTTCAGAAAACGCGCCGATTGCCCAACATGAAAACACCAAGCTGGGGATGTGGCTCTTTTTAGGTGGTGAAGTGGTTTTCTTTGTATCACTCATTCTATTGATTATCCTTACCCGCTTGGTAAACAGCGATTTCGAAGCCCAATTCCGCTCGTTCCTGAGCATCCCAATTATCGCAATAAATACCTTTGTGCTGGTAACCAGCAGCTACTTCGTGGTTCGGGCTCTGGAAGCGATCGGCCTCAAAGGTGACCGTAATGGATTGCGCAACAACATGATCATGGTAGTCGTGCTCGGTCTGCTTTTCCTGGGAGGTCAGGCGTTTGAGTGGATTACGTTGTTCAGCGAAGGTGTAAATTTGGGCAGCGTGTATGGCTCATCGTTCTTCACCGTGACCGGCATCCACGGAACACATGTTTTCGTCGGTATCCTGTGGGCAATCTATCTGTTGGTGGGTCACCGACACACGCCGTTCACAAAAGAAAATCACCTGGGTATCGAAAACTTCGGCCTGTACTGGCACTTCGTGGACATCGTCTGGATCGTTCTGTTCACAGTGATTTATTTGATCTAGGAGGCAGCATGGAAACCGAAAAACGTCCCAATTACCTGTTTGTGTTCATCGCTCTGGCTGTCTTTACATTGATTGAGACATTAGTAAGCTATGTGCAACAAGAGGCCATCAAGTTGCCTACGCTGGTGGTACTTTCAGTGGTCAAGGCACTGCTGGTTCTGCTGTACTTCATGCACCTGAAATTCGACTCAAAGGTGTTCAGCTATCTTTTTATCGCAGGCTGTATTTTGTCGATTCCGCTGATTCTAGTTATTGTGCTGATCATGCCTGCACTGGTGTAATTCTTCTATGATCTACACAGTTCGCGAAAAATCTGAAAATAAGGGGAAGCGCTACGCGCTTCCCCTTATTTTCAGATAACTCCTACTTGACTGCGTAATTCCCACCTGGTTTTGAACAAAAACAATATTTGAAAAGAGAGAAATGATAAATGCAAAATTCAACCCCTATTCCGACAGACTCTAAAGCGCTCTCTGGTTCGGAGTTGAACGTTGATTTGCGCACAAAAATCAAAACGGTAGCCGGATTGTTCAAGCTGCGCATTGTAGTGTTGCTATTAATTTCGGCTTCAGGAGGCGCAATCCTTGGTGCGGGTGGCTGGCCGGGAGGGTCTGCGCTGACATTATTGCTCATTACGGGCGGACTGTCCGCTGCGGGGGCGTCGGCAATCAATCAGTATCTGGAGCGTGAACGCGATGCGCGGATGGTGCGTACCCGCCGAAGACCGCTACCGTCCGGTGCGGTGAAGAGCTCTTTCTGGGTGATAATCGTTGGCGGCGGGATGGTGGTCCTAGCGGTGCTTCTATCAGCAATTTACAATCCGGCGCTGGCAACTTCAAACGCCCTGGGCGCCATCATTTACATCGGCGTTTATACCATCTGGCTAAAACCTCGGACAGTTTTGAACATTGTCATTGGCGGGGCGGCGGGAAGTATGGCTGTTGTCAGCGGTGGAGCAGCTGTCCATGCCTGGAACGAACCCGGCGTATTGGCGCTTGCCCTGCTGGTCTTCGCCTGGACACCAACCCATTTCTGGAGTCTGGCTATGGCCTACCGCAAGGATTATGCCCAGGCTGGCTTCCCAATGCTGCCGGTCAATGTAAGCATGCAACAGGCCGCCTGGTGGGTTGCCGTCCACACCCTGGCAACTGGATTTATCGCCATCGTTCTGGGTTCCCATCCCGCTCTGGGTTTGATCTACCTGGTACCCGTAAGTCTCATTTCTGTCCAATACTTTTTTCTTACGCTAAATTTGTTACGCAAACCTGAAGGGAAATTGGCACTCAGCCTGTTCAAGTTTTCCAACATTTATTTGAGCATCGTTCAACTCATCATTATTTTCTTGCCATTGTTCAAGTTTTCGTCTTGAGATCCCTTATCTGAAATATTTTCTAAACTTCAGTCTGAAAGGAGTTTGGAATGGCCAAGATTCTGGCGGTCGCCACTCATGCAACTGACGATCCGACCAAAAGCAGCCTGGCGTTCATCACCGCGGTTGGAGCTCTGGGGCTGGAAAAGAAGTGGCTGTCGCCTTACTGGGGGAATCTGTGTATTTGGTTAAGAAGGAAGTTGCGCAATATATTCATGACGTAGGCTTTCCATCCCTCTCGGAGTTAATCGATCAGGACTTACGCAGTTCTATCGATAAAACAGTCGAAGGAAAGGTACCGGTGCATGTCTGAGGGCCCTGTGTGGCCGCCCGTGAGGTGACTCAAGAGGACCTGGAAGCACTGAACGCCACGTTCATCGACGGCGTACAATTTGGGTTTCTTAGGATTCTCCGTAAAAAGTCAAGAGAGCCAATATTTGCCGAACTGGTTTCAGAAGCGAGTGTGGTAAGCTTTTAGCAAGAACTTTCCATGATAAAATACGATGCTTGCTTGCATCGTGCAAATAAGAGGGGTACACTCAATTAACATGTCGAATCTTCACGTTTTAGTTGTTGACGATGATCCGCTGGTCTGCAAAGGGCTGAAATTTAACCTGGAACAAGCAGGGTACAAAGTTTCAACTGCCAGTACGGCGCATACCGCCCTGGAACTATCCGGACGCTACGCTTTCGACGCGGCCATCCTCGATATCGGTCTGCCCGATGAAAACGGCCTCGATCTGTGCAAGACGCTCAAATCACAACGTGACCTGCCGGTCATTTTCCTGACAGCCCGCCGTCGCGAATTGGACGAGATCGTCGGCCTCGAAATCGGCGCAGATGATTACATCACCAAACCATTCAGTGCGGACATAGTGTTAGCGCATCTGCGTGCCGTGCTGAGACGTGCCTCCCGCCCCATCACAGAACCGCGTCCCACGGAACAACCGATCACTACGGGACCCTTTGAACTGAATCCCGTTACCCATACTGCCCACAAGAACGACAAGGCCCTCGAGCTGGCCCCGCGCGAATTCGATTTGCTGCACATGTTTATGTCGCACCCCGAACGCGCTTTCACTAGCGATGATCTGGTTGAGGGCGTGTGGGGGGTAGAATTTGTCGGGGAGCCACAGGTTCTCTACGTTCAGGTACGTAGTTTGCGCATGAAAATCGAGGAAAACCCCTCTGATCCCAAACATATCCTGACCCTGCGCGGGGTCGGCTATAAATTTGTACCGTGAAGAAATCATTAAGTATTCGGACTTATCTTGGTCTCAGTCACGCTCTACTTCTTGTTATTTCATTGGGGGCAATAGGAATTATCTGGACTCGCAACGAATATCGTGTTATTACCCACGAAATCCAGGATTTGATGCGCGATCGCATCTCTTTACTTTCGCGCATCATGAGCCATGAATTTGCAGAATATGGTGAGATGAGACTGGATGAAGCCGAGTTTCCTATTATTAGCCAGGAAGAAAACTTGCTCGCCGTTTTTATTGACCATTCCGGTTCCCTATATGAACTTGTCCCTGGCACAATCAGCCCCCGACAAGAGGAGCTTTTCCGGGAACTCAGCGATGAGTTCCCTGCATATAAGGACAGTTTTGTTGCCCTTATCCAGTCGGAATCTGAAACAACCAGTGTTTATGCCGCCGCCCCTGTGGTGGATGAGAAAGACCAATCCATCGGAACAGTCTGCCTGCTTATGCCGCTCGGTGATCTGGAAACCTATACTTTGCGTCTGCGTTGGCTGCTAATAAGCGCTATTATTATCGTAGCTTTATTGGGTGTAGGAGTTAGCATCCTGATTACCAATTATTTTTCCCGCCAGTTCTCACAGGCGCAGGGCTTGGCTGCTACAGTAGCCCACGGTAACTATCATCTGCGCATTCCCGAGGCAGGGCCCACCGAACTGCGCGATCTATCCCATTACCTGAATCAGATGGCGGAAAAATTGCACGACCAGTTGAAAACACGCCAGAGGCTGCTCTCCAACGTAGCCCACGAATTGGCGCGGCCGCTAGCAGGATTACAGTTGGGAATTGAGAGTCTGCGCAAGGGCGCTATCCAGGACCCCGACCTGGCTGATGATCTACTGGTTAGTATGGGATTAACCATCCATCGCTTTGAAAGCCTGATCGACGACATCACTCTGGCTGCCCAACCGGAAACTCGTCCAATAGAGCTAAATCGTGCGGCACTGGCCGTCGAGCCGTTTTTGCAGGGTGTGGCCACTCGCTTCTGGTCCCTGGCCGATTCGCGCGGACTCAGGATCGTGGTCCGGGTTGAAGCGGGGCTGTTGCCCGTTTCCGCTGATGAAAAACGTCTCAACCAGATTATGGGCAACCTGGTGGACAACGCTATCAAGTTCACACCACATGGCAAAACCATCCGTTTATCTGCTGAACATGCTGACGAGGGAAACGTCCGCATACTGGTGCACGATGGCGGAAAGGGCATTTCACCGGATGAAGCTGAACACCTTTTTGAGCCGTTCTATCAGGGGGATGTCGGGCGGCGTATCAAACAGGGCATGGGTCTGGGCTTGTCGATCGCCCAGCAGCTAGCGCAGGCTCACGGCGGTAGTCTCACATTGGAAAACCACCCCCAAGGCGGAACGATTGCCATCCTGACCCTGTCTACAGCAGACGCTTAATTCATCCGAAGGTAACTCGAAAGCCCGATTAAGGTGGAGCAAATGCCCCACCTTTTATACTTTAAAAACAAATAACTCAAATGGATGGTTAACCTCTGATGCAGCGATTCACCCTTATACACGATGGCAGCGAACAGGGGTGGCAGGCTGCCTACCTGGCATTCCATATCGCGGCTCAGTTAGGGGCGCCTTTACTGGTACTATTGTTTGATTCGGCCAGCGACAAAAATATGCTCGAAAAAAGAGCTGCTCAAGTCGAAGTGGGTGGACATGCTGCAGGAGTCGTCATAAGTACTCAATTGATAACGGAATTCTCCGTAGACAGCGTGGCAGAGAATAGCGCCAATAGCAACGGCCTGTTTGTTCCTCGCCGCCTCATTCCGGACGAGAAAACTGCCAGGCGCTTTCTGGAGGTTTTATCGTACCCTCTTTGGATCGTGTCAAAGGAATCGGAAATACAGGGGATGGCTGTGCTGGTGGGAAATCCTGCCGCTCATGAAACATTGATTAACTATGTATCAACACTTTCACACCGGATACAGCAACCGTTGACCGGACTTATTCCTGAAAGCAAACTCGCGTTAATTCCGAAGACCGCCTCCGCAATTGCCTGGCTCCCTCTTTCCAATTTCTCGCCAGCTGAAATCACCGCTGCTCTCCACAAGGTCGGCGCCAGGGTGCTCTTTCTTCCCATTTCGCGTTTTTCTCTGATAGTAGGATTATCTATTAACTGCGTTATTTACCCTGTGGCATAAGATGCTTAAGTTGGTATTAAGTTAGTTGATACCCATTATAAGGATTTTTAAGGTGTAATTTGTAACAATATTAATGATTGGATGTTTTCAAAAAAATCGAAAAGGAGAAAAGAATGAAATCAAACAAACTGCTTATCGCCCTCGCGCTCGCTTTCCTGATTGTTCCCGTACTAACAGCCTGCGGCCCCACAACGGTTGATGCAGCCCTGACGACATACGATATCACACTTGATAAGGACTCAGCCTCCGCTGGCGATATCACGTTCCACATCCACAACGATGCCGTTGACTTGACGCATGAGTTCGTCGTCTTCAAAACAGATATACCTGCAGATCAACTGCCTCTCAATGACGAAGGTATTGTAGATGAAGAAGCTGGTGGAAGCGATCTGGTATTAATCGATGAGAAAGAAGATATCGAACCGGGTATGAGTACAGACCTGACCGTTACCCTGGAACCTGGCAACTACGTGTTGGTATGTAACATCGATTCCGATGAGATGCATTATTCACACGGGATGTACACATCATTCACTGTGAAGTAAGTATTTGGATAACAATAAGTTTTGTGCCACACTCCCTGTGTTCCTTGAGCACAGGGAGTTTTTGGTATCTGGGAATTGGTGTGGAGGTTCTCCTCAAAACTGCGGATAGAGAAAGATTAAAAGGGGATTTGATCTACAAACTCAGCCAACAATCTCGCTACCTCATCCGGCTGTTCGATCATGACCATGTGGCCGGCCCCTTCTACAATATGCAACTGCGCCCCCTCGATCTGCTCCTGCAAGTACTCCGAACGATTAGGGGGAGTCATCCGGTCCAATCTGCCACAGATAAGCAGCGTGGGAGCGTGGATATTGCTGACGCGTTCCATGACGTCGAATTCGTCGCAGGCCAGAAAATCGCCGTAAAGCACCGACTGGCGGGTTTCTGCCATTTGTTGGACGGCCAGCTCCTTCATACGCGGATCGACGTTGGAACTGTACGAATTATCGATCACCGTCTCGACAGTTGGAAGAAAGGTGGACGGATTGGAGGCATTTTCGAGTGTAGAGGCGGCCACACGCAGCTTCACGCCGCTTCCGATTAATCCCAAGGCGCGCACTCGTTGCCGATTCCCCAAAGCCAGGGACATTGCAATAGCGCT